>NZ_JBTRXV010000036.1:0-38563 GCF_054608695.1 Thiomonas sp. | reverse complement strand
CATGGTCCAGGGCGAGCGCTTCGCCGACCTGATGGCCGCGCTCTCGCAACTGCCCGCCTAGCGAGTGCTTTTCAAGCTTCGGGGCCAGAAGCCTTGCCCCCGGAAAACGTAGCCTCAAGGACCGATCGAGGAGGTTTGCCATGGCTGTTCGAGACATTCTGAAGATGGGCGATGCCCGCCTGCTGCGTGTGGCGCCACCCGTGCAGGCGTTCGACACGCCGGAGTTGCACGCGCTGGTCGTGGACTTGATCGACACCATGAAGACGGCCGACGGTGCCGGGCTTGCTGCGCCGCAGATCGGGGTCGATCTGGCGGTGGCGATCTTCGGCTTCACCCACAACGCGCGCTACCCGGACGCGCCCGAGGTGCCGTTCACGGTGCTGTGCAATCCGCAGATCACACCGTTGTCGGATGCGCAGGAAGAGGCCTGGGAGGGTTGCCTGTCGGTGCCGGGGCTGCGCGGCGTGGTGCCGCGCCATGCCAGCATCCGCTACACCGGCTTCGATCAGCACGGCCAGCCCATCGACCGTACGGTGCATGGTTTTCATGCGCGCGTGGTGCAGCATGAGTGCGACCACCTCATCGGCAAGCTCTACCCCATGCGCATGCTCGACTTCACCCGTTTCGGTTTTCTCGATGCGCTGGACGTGCCGAACTTGCCGGCGGATTGAGGGCCTGGGCGTTTTTTTGTAGGGGCCTGGAATAAACCTGCGCCCCTGCCGTCCATGCAGGTATTCCCAACCCTCATGGAGTGACCGATGACCATCCTGCAAGCCCGCCACACCCCACGCCTTGCCGCTGCCGCCTTGGCGCTCGCCGCGGTTTTCGCCGCCAGCACGGCCTGGGCCGAAACCCCGGCCGAGGCCGCCAAAGCCCGTATCGAGGCGATTGCCGCCGGCAATGTCGACGCCATCACCGCCGGCTACGGCCCGAATGCGCTGCTCGAATGGGTGGGCGGCCCGCTCGACGGGCGCTATGCGTCGATGGACGGCATCAAGGAAGCCTGGACCAAGTTCGCCAAGGCCAACGGCCCGCTGAAGGCCGATATCGACCATCTGCAGGAAGCCGCCAATCCCAAGGGCGCCACGGTGACCGCCGACGTGGTGTTCAAGGGCAAGGCCACGGTGCCGGTACGCTATGTGCTCACTTACCGCGATGGCAAGCTGGTCGATGAAATCTGGCAAATCGACCCCAAACTTGCCGCCAAGCCTGCTGGGTATTGAGCGCCCCCAGCAGTCCGCCAGCGGGCTCCCCCCCCGAGGGGGTCAAGAGAACTCGGGAGCGGCCCTTCGTTTTCTTGAGAGAACACAGAGATTGCTCCGAGGCGTGCTGACCCCAGGGGGTGGCACCCTCGCAGCAGTCCAACGTAGGGTGCTCATACTTTGCTTTTTTCTTGTCCCATGACCGATGCTTGACCGCCACCGCCTGCTGACCGAGCAGATTCCGCACCTGCGGCGCTACGCCAGGGTGCTGCATGGCGGCCGCATGGCCGATGCGGACGACCTGGTGCAGGACACGCTGGAGCGTGCCTTCAGCAAGTGGCTGTTGTGGCGCGGGGTGGGCAGTGTGCGGCCCTGGCTGTTTTCCATCATGCACAACCTGTTCATCGACCAATGCGCGGTGCGCGGCGGCGTCGGCGCGCCCGAGGCGCTGGACGATCTGCCCGAGGCCCTGCATCCCGCCCAGGCCGCCACCCAGGAACTTCACCTGCAGGCGCTGGACATGATTGCCGCCTTGCAACACCTGTCGGTGCCGCTGCGTGAGGTGCTGCTGCTGGTCGCGGTGGAAGACTTGAGCTATGCCGACGCCGCGCGCGCCCTGGGCGTCCCGATCGGCACCGTCATGTCGCGCCTGTCGCGTGCGCGCAGCCAGTTGCGCGCGCTCACCGACGGCGAGGCATCCGCCGCGCGGCCACCGCTGCGCGTGATCGAAGGTCAAAGGAGTTTGGGATGAGCGCACCGCGCCCCGACCGCGACACCCTCATGGCCTATGTCGATGGCCAGCTCGCATCCCCCCACCGCGCCGAAATCGAGCAGTGGTGCGCGCAAGACCCCGCGCTCGCTGCCGAGGTCGCCGCGCTGCAGGCGCAGCGCCAAGCCTTGCGCGACGCGCTCGATCCGCTGCTGGACGACCCCGTGCCCGCGCGTCTGCTGCTGCGCCCGGCGCCGCCGGCGCGGCATTGGGCGCAGGCGGCATCGGTGGCGCTGTGGCTGGGCGTGGGCGCGCTGGCCGGCAGCCTGGCCACGCGCAGCTTCATGCCGCAGCCGCAAGCCGTGGTGGCGCAGGCGCAGGACGAAGGCACCATGCACTTCGTGCGACAGGCCGAACTCGCCTACGCCGTCTACACTCCCGACCCGCGCCGCCCGGTGGAAGTGCGCAACGGCAGCGACCTCACCACCTGGCTGTCGCGCCGGCTCAATCGCGCCATCGTCGCGCCCGACGCCTTGCCCGGCGGCCTGGTGCTGATGGGCGGGCGCCTGCTTCCGGGCATGCCCGACAAACCCGCAGCCCAGCTCATGTACCAGGACGCGCAGGGCAAGCGCATCACCGTTTTCCTGCGCGCCATGGCCAAGCCCACGGCCGAAACCGGCTTTCGCATCGTCGACCACGACGGCACCTCCACCTTCTACTGGGTGGACCGCGACTGGGGCTACGCCCTCACCGGCGAGTTGCCGCGGGCGCAGATGTTGCAGGCCGCCAAGGTGCTGTACCAGCGTTATGCACCACGAGCACCCGATATGCAGCCCGATGCCGCGCGCCCCGCGCGGCCGATGTCCTGAAGTCCATTCCGCCTTCCGCTCCGATGGGGAAGTTTTCTCCAAACCTCTTGCCAGAACGAACCCACCATGACGACGAAACAACCCCTGCATCACGCTTCAGCGATCCCAGCCGTTCAAACGCCTGACCACGCACGACGCCACATTTTGCAAGCAGGACTCGCTGGTGCCGGCCTGCTTGTGGCCGGCTCCTGGCAGGCGGCAGTCGCGCAAACGTCCGCCATCCTCAAGGTCTATGGTCCTGGCGGCCCGGCTCCGGCCATGCATGAAGCCGCGACGGTTTTTGAGAAGACAAGCGGGGTGAAGATAGACGTGACCGCCGGCCCCACGCCCAAGTGGATCGACGCCGCGCGCAACGATGCCGACCTGATCTTCTCCGGCTCGGAAACCATGATGAGCGACTTCGTCACCGCCATGAACGGCCAGATCGACAGCAACGATGTCGAGCCGCTCTATCTACGTCCACTGGCCATCCTGGTGCGCCCGGGCAACCCCAAGCACATCCGCGGCTTCAAGAGCCTGCTCAAGCCCGGCGTCAAGGTGCTGGTGGTCAACGGTGCCGGGCAGAACGGCGTGTGGGAAGACGCCGCGGGAGGCCTCGGCGACATCCGCACCGTGCGAGCGCTGCGCAAGAACATCGTCGCCTTTCCCGGCAACAGCGCGCTGGCCAAGCAGACCTGGATCGATCATCCCGACATCGACGCCTGGCTGATCTGGAACATCTGGCAGGTGTCCAACCCCCAGCTTGCCGAGCAGGTGTCGGTGGAGCAACCCTACCGCATCTACCGCGACTGCGGCATCGCCCCAACCACGCGCGGCAAGCAGCAGCCGGCGGCGCAACAGTTCATCGCCTTCCTGCAGAGCAAGCAGGGCGCGGCTATTTTCAAGCGCTGGGGCTGGATGACGCAGGGCGCCTGAGCGGCTGTTCGCACGACGGCGCAAAAGCACTTGGTGGCCCTTCGTGTGGGGTTTCATCATCTTCGCGTTGTTTGCGTTTTTCGTCGAGTTCGTGTCCTACCTGCCGAGCTATGGCGGCTATGTGCGCTACATCGTCGGTATCGTCATCACCATGCTGGTGGGGCGCTGGGCCATCCTTGCACCGGACCGTTATCTGGAGCTGGAGCGGCAGAAGCTGACCGAGGCCTTGCCCGAGGCGCAGCGTCGCGAGGAACTGGGTTACGACGCCTGCCGCGCCTGCGGGGCCAAGGCCTCAGCAGGTTGAACTTCCAGTCGCCAAGCGGGCTCTGACAAGCGAGGTGACGGCACCCCGCTGTAGCACCTGCCTATGGCGCGCCCGGGCAGGCGGCGGTTCACCCGCTCTCACTCTGAAGGATAGTGACACGATGCAGGCATCCCGCAACAACCTTCTCTTCTGGGTCGGACGGCGCTGCTGGTCCTGGCTCTGCTGTGCTTGATCGTGATGGATGTTCTGGCGCGTTGGATGGGCGTTTTCGGCATGGGGCGTGGCTGCCGCCAGTCGTGGCGGGTGTCATGCTGATCATGCGCGTGTTGAACTGACGCGCTCTTGCACCATAGCCGACAGTTTCCCGCCATGAACGCCGCATTCTTGCGCCAGGCTTAAGGTCTTGCACTTTATTCGCGGATTTTGATCTTACACATAGGCCTGCCAGCCTTGCGCCCGGCAGGTGTGGGCTTCTGCAAGCCTGTGCCGGAGCGACTCGAGGGGAGATGGCCATGAACCACACGCTGACGTCCGCCGAGGTCTTGTCGACCGCCGGTGGCGGGGACATGCCAGCCAGACTGCTGGGCCTGGTGCGCGAAACCTATCTGGAATTGAACCGGCAGTCGGTCAAACCGGTGGCGGTGGACCTCGACACGGTGCTCGACCGCGACCTGGGCCTCGACAGCCTGGCGCGGGTGGAGTTGCTGATGCGCATCGAGCGTGCGTTCGGCCGACGCCTGCCCGAGGCGCTGCTCGCCCAGGCGCAAACCCCGCGTGATTTGCTGGCCGCCCTGCAGTCAGCCCCCAACCAGGCTGCGCCCCTGGCCCGTGCCCATTCGGCAACGCAAGAGGCAATGCAAGACCCCGCCGACCGCCCGGTCCACGCCACGACACTGCTCGAGATGCTGGACTGGCATGTCCAGCGCCACCCCGACCGCATCCAACTGGTGCTGCTGTCCGACACGGGTGAAACCCCGTTCACCTATGCCGAGCTGCTGCGCGGTGCCCGCACGGTGGCGGCGCGGCTGCAGCAGCTGGGGGTGACGCCGCAGCAGACCGTGGCCATCATGCTGCCGACCTGCGCCGATTACTTTTTCAGCTACTTCGGCATCCTGCTGGCCGGAGCGGTGCCGGTGCCGATTTATCCGCCCACGCGCTTGTCGCAAATCGAAGACCATGTCCGGCGCCATGCCCGCATCCTGGCCAATGCCCGCGCCCAGGTGCTGATCACGGTGGCCGAGGCGATGCCCGTGGCGCATTTGCTCGAAGCCCTGGTGCCCGGCCTGCGCCAGGTCATCACGCCGCAGCACGCGACGCAAAGCCTTCCGGCGTGGCAGCCGGTGCCGGTGCTGGCGGGTGACATCGCCTTCATCCAGTACACCTCCGGCAGCACCGGCGACCCGAAGGGCGTGGCGCTCACCCATGCCAATCTGCTGGCGAATATCCGCGCCATCGGCGAAGTGCTGCAACTCACCGCCGACGACGTGTTCGTCAGCTGGCTGCCGCTGTACCACGACATGGGTTTGATCGGCGCCTGGCTGTGCAGCCTGTACACCGGCAACCGTCTGGTGGTGATGTCGCCGCTGGCGTTTTTGCTGCGCCCGCAGGACTGGCTGTGGGCCATCCACCGCCACCACGGCACCCACACCGCGGCACCCAATTTCGCATACGAACTGTGCCTGCGCCATGTGCGCGCGCAGGACATCGACGGGCTCGATCTCAGCAGCCTGCGCGTCGCCGCCAACGGCGCCGAGCCCGTGAGCCCGGAAACCGTCACCCGCTTCGCCGAGCGCTTCGCCGCGTATGGCCTGCGGCCGCAGGCCATGACCCCGGTGTACGGTCTGGCCGAGTCCACCGTGGCGCTGCTGATCTCAAAGCCAGAGCACATGCCGCTGGTGGACTTCATCGACCGCGCCGTGTTCGAGCGCGAGCACCGCGCCCAGCCCGCCGTCTACCACGACCCGCATGCATTGCGCTTCGTTGCCTGCGGCCATCCGCTCCCCGGGCACCGCGTGCGCCTGGTGGACGCCGCTGGCGTCGAGGTGCCCGATCGTGTCGAAGGCCGGCTGGAATTCCAGGGTCCGTCGGCCACGGCCGGCTACTACCGCAGGCCTGACGAGACCCGCAAGCTGATGCACGACGGCTGGCTCGACAGCGGCGACCGCGCTTACCGCGCCGAGGGCGAGATCTACATCACCGGGCGGGTGAAAGACATCATCATCCGCGGCGGTCGCAACCTCTACCCCCACGAGATCGAGCAGGCTGTGGGCGAGCTGCCGGGCGTGCGCAAGGGCTGCGTGGTGGCCTTCGGCAGCGCCGACCCCATCAGCGGCACCGAGCGCCTGGTGCTGCTGGCCGAAACCCGCGAAAGCGGCCCGCAGGCGCGCGCGCGGCTGCGCGAAGCGGTGCAGCAGCGCGTCGTCGACGTGCTCGGCGAACCGGCCGACACCGTGGTGCTGGCGCCGCCGCATACGGTGCGCAAAACCTCCAGCGGCAAGCTGCGCCGCGCCGCCACGCGCGAGGTGTTCGAGCGTGGCGACATCGGCGCCCATTCGCGCCCGGTGTGGCGGCAGTTCGCCAGCCTGGGCTGGAACGCCGCGGCGCTGCGCGGCCGCCAAGCCACCGCGCAGGCCGGCCACATGGCTTACGCCGCCTGGTTCTGGCTGGTGTTCGCGCTGGTGGCGCCACCAGCCTGGCTGGCCGTGGCGCTGGCGCCGGACCCGGCGCGCGCCTGGGCGCGGGCGCGGGTTGCGGCGCACCTGCTGCTGCGCGGCATCGGGCTGAAGCTGCGCGTGCGCGGGCTGGAGGCCGTGCCGCTGCAAGCGCATATCGTCGTCGCCAACCATGCCAGCGACCTCGACGCGCTGATGCTGCTGGCGGCGCTGCCGGCGCCGCACCGCTTCGTCGCCAAGCGCGAACTGCTGCGCAATCCGGCGGTGCGCATTTTTCTGCAGAGGCTCGGCACGGTGTTCGTCGAGCGCTTCGACGCGCAACGCAGCGTGGCCGATGCCCACCACCTGACCGAGCTGGCAACGCGGGGCGTGTCGCTCTGCGTGTTTCCGGAAGGTACGTTCCGGCCCGAGCCGGGTCTGCTGGGCTTTCACCTCGGTCCCTTTGAGACCGCGGTGCAGGCGTGCATCGCCGTGGTTCCCGCCACCCTGCAGGGTACCCGCAAGGTATTAGGCGATGGCGAGCGCCTGCCGCATCACCACCCCGTCCAGCTCGACTTCGACGCGCCGATCCGCGCCGCCCAAGCGCCGGTCGAACCCTTCGCCGCCGCCGTGGCGCTGCGCGACGCGGCGCGTGCGGCGATGTCGCAGCGCCTGGGCGAGAAGGGGGAGGGCGCTGCCGTCGGCGCAACCCCGTGATGGCTCCCGCCGCTGCTGCCTCACCAAACGAATCCCCGTTCCCCGCAAGCTCAACCACTGCACCAGTCCATGACCGACACCGCAAATCCCAATGACCCCGGGGCGAACGACGCCAGCAAGATCGATCTGCAAGCCGCCTGGATCCGTCGTTCCACGGCCGACATCCAGGCCTTCGTCGAAGGCCTGGCCGCGCGCCTCGAGGGCGACCTTCCGGGGCAGGTGGATGTCGTGCGCAAGCGCGACGGCCTGTTCGCCAAGGCCAGCCATGTGCAGAGCATCGTGGTGCGGACCGAGGACTTCCATTACCTGCTCGACAAACAGCCCTCAGGCGTGCGCACGCAGCGTGCCAGGGTGGTGGGCGGCGTCATCCTCAAGCGCGAGGAGCTGAGTCTGGCGGCATGGATGGAAAACCTGCTTGCCGCCTTGTTCTCGCAGTCCGGCGAGTTGCAGCGCGCCAGCCAGTCGCTGCACGATTTTTTGATGAACTGAACCCGCACACCACAGGAGAGCCGCATGTCGATCTGGGATCAACTCAAGAAACGCGTCGAGGACGTGGCGCAGGACGCGCGGCATGCGGTGGACGGGCTGACCGCCACCGCCCACGGCCTGGTTGCGCCGCGCGGCCTCACGCCCGACGAAGTGGCGCGGCAACAGGCCTGGGCCGACGCCCTGCCGCATGCCGACCTGCCCGCCTTCGTCAAGGCTAGGTTGGGCGCCACGGCGCGGCGCGAGCTGCCCTGGATCAGCACCGCGACCCCGGCCGAGATGCTGGCGCAACGCAGCCACGGCATCGAGCCCGTGGGCACGGTCACGGGCAATTGCTGGTACCACTTCGGCTACTCCTGGTCCGACGGGCAGTACGACGGCTGGCACCAGGCCATCGACCGCCTGCGCCTGGAAGCCACACTCCTGGGCGCGAATGCCGTGGTGGACGTGCAGCTCCACGGGCAGCGCGGGCAGAACCCGACCGACATGGACTATGCCCTGAGCGGCACCGCGGTGCGCATCCGCGGCCTGCCGCCGTCGATCGAGCCGGCGCTGGCCACGGTGTCGGCGCTGCATTTCGTGCGCCTGCTGGACGATGGCGCGGTGCCGGTGGGCATCGCCATCGGCGCCCACTTCGATTGGTACATCGCCGGGGCGCAGTCCTATGCAAGCTTTGCCCCTTATGGCCAGCAGGGCTTCAGGCCCGGGCTTGGCTATGGCGGCGGTTATGGCAACGCTGGCGTCGGCAATCCCTGGATGAATGCGGAACTCACCGACCTCTCGGCCTTTCAGCAGCATGTGCGGCGCAGCGCGCTGGAGCATTTGCGCAGCGACGGCCAGCGCCTGCAGGCCTCGGTGCTGGCGCACACGCAGTATTCCGAGTTGTTCCGCGAAGAGGGCGGCAACGAGGAGCCGCCGCGCTATCTCTGCCGCCACATCGCCATCGGCACGGCCGTGGCTTACGACCGCGACCGCCCGCCCAAGGCCAGCCTGACGCCGACGTTCAGTCTGGCCGACCGCCAACTCGAAGCCCCGCCGACGCAACCTTGAATCCAGCCTCGACCCCAGCCTTCACTCCACCAGGACGACCCATCATGACCGATATGACCGAACCCGTAGAACAAGCCGCCGAGCAGCTCGCTCCGCATGCCGTCGAGCGCCTCAAGGGCTTGCGCTCGCAAGGCAGCCACGAAGGCATCTTCACCTCCGACCTGTCGGTGAATGAATTCGTCATGGTGCGCCAGGCCGGCTTCGAGCCGCTCGGCCTGGTGGTCGGTTCCTGCGTCTACCACCTCGGCATCCAGTACGGCCAATGGTCGACGAACATGGAAATGGACGTGCTGTCGCAGGCCATGTACCAGGCGCGCGAACTGGCCATGAGCCGCATGGAGCAAGAGGCCATCCTGCTGCGGGCCGACGGCGTGGTCGGCCTGCGGCTGGAGGTCAAGCGCATGGAGTGGGACAAGGACATTCTGGAGTTCATGGCCATCGGCACGGCCATTGCGCACCGCACCGGCGATCCCGGTTTCAAGGGCGTGGGCGGCAAACCTTTCACCTCCGACCTGTCGGGCCAGGACTTCTGGATGCTGCTCAAGTCCGGCTACCGGCCGATGGAAATGGTGATGGGCTCCTGCGTCTACCACGTCGCCCACCAGGGCGCGCTGCGCTCGCTCGGCAATATCGGCAACAACGTCGAGCTGGGGCAGTTCACCCAGGCCATGTACGACGCCCGCGAACTGGCGATGGAGCGCATGCAGCACGAGGCTGCGGCGGCGCAGGCCGATGGCGTCACCGGGGTGCAGTTGCACGAAGGCTCGCACAACTGGCAGCCGCATGTCATCGAGTTCTTCGCCATCGGCACGGCGGTGAAGGCGATGGACAAGGCCGACGCCATGGTGGATGCGCTCAATCCCCAACTCGTCATTCCAGTCAACGACTGAAGCCCGTTCAACCGCTCAGGAGAAATCACCATGTCCATGTTCAAGCACGCCGCCGAAATCCTGGAAGCCAGGGTCAACACCTTCCTCAACCGCGCCGACGATCCGGCGCAGACCCTGGACCTGTCTTACGAAAAAATGATCACCACGTTGCAGGACACCAAGCGCCACCTGGCCGACGTGATCACCGAGCGCATCTCGCTGGAAAACCAGATGGCCGCGGCCAAGCGCGACAGCGACAAGGCCGAGGCCGACGCCCGCATGGCGCTGCAGGCCCAGCGCGAAGATCTGGCCCGCGCCGCGCTGGCCGAAAAACAGTCCGCGCTGCAGAAAATCGACGCGCTGCAACAGGCGCACGACAGCATTGCGACGCAGGCGGAAAAACTCACCGCTTACGAGACCCGATTGCAGGATCGCATCGAGCAATTCCGTACCCAGAAAGAGGTGATGAAAACCCAGATGACCGCCGCTGCCGCCGAAGTGGGCGTGTCGGAATCGCTCTCCGGCCTGGGCACGGGCCTGGCCGATGCGGGCGACGCCATGCGCCGCGCGCAGGACAAAACGGCCCAAATGCAAGCCAAGGCCGAGGCGATGGAAGGCATGACCGAGGCCGGCATCCTGAGCGACCCGCTGGACGCGCGCGACAGCACCGAAAAGGAACTCGACAAGCTGCGCAGCACCACCGGCGTCGATGCTGACCTGGCGAGGCTCAAGGCCGAGATGGCGACGCCGAAATAGGCGGCGTCCGCCATGAACTGGATCGGCGTGCATGTCGATGGCTTGCTCGCCGTTTACGCCGGCTTGGTGATCGTCGCGGTCGGCTTGCTGACGCTGCGCCAGGCACTGCGGCGCAGTAGCAAGCCGCCAAAGCCAGCGCGGAAATCCGGTGCGTTGCGTGCGGGCAAACGCAGCGGTCAGGGACTGTTCCATGCCGCGACGGTTGAGCAGACTTGTCAGGGGGTCGGTGGCTGCATGGCGTTCGAGCTGCGCGTGCAGATGCGATTGGCGCAGCGCGACTTCACTGAGTTGCACAAAAGCCTGAAACGGCGCCAGGCCGATGCGCTCGAAATAATCGTCCGCGTCGGCATAAAACACCACCACGCCATATTGGCCGGATTGCCGCAGATGCAGGGGCAGCGCCATGGCCTGCCGAAACCCGAATCGGGCAGCCGCCTCATGCCAGGCCGTCGGCGCAGAGAGCGGGTCGGCAGACGCCTGGATCCAGTTCGTCGTCTGGTGCAGCAAGGCCTGAAAAACGGGTTCCTGGACCGTCGGGATGCCGCGATGAATCCGCAGCGCCTGCGCATAGGCCCGCGCTGGGCCGGCCATGATCTGGGGCTCGATGCTGGTGACGTCTTGCTCGCCAAGCCAGATCCAAGCCAGGCGAATAGGCGGACAGGCGCCGACGAGATCATGGCAAAGCCGCTGCAAGACGGCGCAAGGATCGTTGGTCTGCTCCAGGTGCGTCGAGAACTTCACCAGGACTTGCAGCAAGGCCTCGCGTTCTTGTAAATCTGCAAAGACCTGCGGCGTGGGCAATGTCGGCTTCTGGAGCGCGCACGCTTCGTGGGCTTGGGCATGCTCCGGGGGCGGCACATGACTCGCTACCGTGGTCGGGGCGACCTCCCGACAACAAGAAATCGCCATGCTCAGTTCACCCTGGTTCGATGCTCGTCCAGCAAGGCGTAGGCGCGTCGCTGGAAGACATCAGCCTGCGGACCATCGATGAAAAGGCGGACGAACTTGCAGGACGCATCGATCGCGGCTTTCAGGGACGCTGGATCGTCCTGAGCAAGCTCGAATTTCTGCAGCAGTTTGGCCTGAGCGCCGAACATCTGCCGAACCAGTGCCATGAGTAGCGGCTTGCGGTCCGATTCCTGGATGTCGGCCCATTCCAAGGGCGGCTCTGCGGGCTGGGCCACGGCCTGGAGAAAACCCTCGTCCAACAGCATCGACAAGCTGGCTTGGCTGCGCAACGGATCCGTGCTGGCCGACAAAAGGTCGCGGGCTGTCCGCTGGCCATCGGCCAAGATCAGCAGGCTGCGAATGGGAGGGGGTAGATGATGGGCACGAGACACCACCTCATCACGGCCTTTCGGTGTCTTCTCCAGAATCCAATGCGGCTGCACAGGGTGTCTCATGGCGGGATCTCCCAGGCTCAGGCCAGTTCCTCGATGATGCGAAACAGCAACCGCACCGTGATGGCAACGTAGATTGCGCCGAACAAAAAGATGATGGCGACGAACATGCGAATGGCGTTGGCAGGCAGGCTCCCGAAGAATGGCGTCGCCAGATAACCGAGTGCGAACAGGCCGACCAGCATCGTGAGCGTCCTCCAGGTCTTGCCCACCATGCCGCCCGGCACTTTGCTGCGCAGCATCACGATTTCGGCGAAGCCATAGATCATGATGGCGATGCCCAAAGCATCGATGAGAAACGGGGTATCGATCTGAACATTCATGACACGCTCCCAGGTTGAAAAATTGCGAAATATCAATCATTAGGGCTTGATTCGTCATCAAGTTGTCAGGATTGTTCTGTGTCTGCCGAATATAAAGGAGAGGTATTTTCCCCAGCACTGTGAATTTTTCGGGGAATGCGTGATATTTTTCACGAATGGCGCCTCAGTGGCGTTTGCACTCTGTCGTGGACCTTGTGGCGCACCTAGACTGCCGCACCAGGCCGCACCAGGCCGCACGGGACATTGCACGTCCCGCCATATTCGGACACAAGACAGCCACGAACCGAATCAGCCCCCAACTTGGAAACCCTTCCGCCCGTCCTGGCCCAAGCCATCGATCCCGACGGCTCTCAAACCGAGCGAACCGACTTGCTGCGTGTGCGCAGCTTGTTCGCCCTGGGTTATGCAATCTGCATGATGCTGACTCTGGTGTTGTTCGGCGTTTACGCCATACTGCACTGGCAGGCGCAGCAGCGCAGCCTGAACACCCGGCTGGCTTCCAATGCCCAACTTCTGGCCAGTGCCACGCAGGGCCGGCTGGGCCAATACACGGTGCTGGCGGACGCTCTGGCAGCGAGTTTGCGGCGCAATCCGCGGTTGTTGGCCAACCCGGCGAAACTCGAGCACCGGCTCATGCAGGCGAGGACCGGCATGGCGGGCACGGCCATCCTGCGCGTGGTCGATGCGCAGGGCGTGATCCTTGGCGCCACGGCGGCGCTGGGCCCGGCATTCGAGTTGCGCAACACTCCGCAAATCTGGGCCGGCCTGTTGCAGGCGCGCAGCCTGGGCCGTCCGGTGGTGGGGCCGCTGGTGCGTGTGCCGGCCTTGGGCATGTGGGTTTTGCCGCAAGTCCATTTCTATCCGGCCAAGGGCCAGACACCCGCGTTCTGGATCGGTGTCGGAATCGACCGCGAGGCCTTCAACCGATTCTGGGGCGGTTTGATGTCCCGGCAAATGGGTTCAAACCGCCTGCGTCAGTCCGAGGCTTTCATCCTGGTGCGGCAGGATGGCTATGTGCTGGCGCGCTGGCCTGACGTTCCTGCGGCGCAGTTCACCGCCTATTACACCCGTCCGCAAACCGGCATCCTGGTGCGTTCGCTGCAGGCGAACGAGGGCTTGTCGGGAACAGCCTTTCATGGGGTGGTGCACTCCATCAACCAGGAGCGCCGGGGCTACTGGGCGCGTCTGGGGCCAGGTGCCCCGGATCTGGCGGTCTCGGTGTCACTGCCGGCCTCCGTGTTGTGGTCGGATTACTGGCGGACGTTGGCCCCCACGGCGGCCGCTGCCCTGTTGATCCTGGCCACGCTGACCCTGGCCTATGTGCTGTTGCAGCAGCGCATGCGCACGGAGGCCCAAGCCATCAACGCCCGCCATGAGGCGCTGCTTTCGTACAACGGGCAGTTGCGTCAACTTGCCGACAAGGACTATCTCACCGCCCTGCCCAACCGCCGGTACCTGATGGCCCAACTGGGCAGGCTGTGCGACGCCGGGGCAAGGGAAGAGGCGCTGCGCTTCGCCGTCGCCATTCTGGATCTGGACGACTTCAAACGCGTCAATGACACCCGCGGACACACCGAGGGAGACAAGTTCCTCAAAGTCTTGTCACGCAGGCTGCAGCAGGCGTTGCGTGAAGGCGATGTGATCGTGCGTCTGGGTGGCGACGAGTTCGCGATCCTGCTGCAGGGCCTCACCCAGGGATGCGACGCCATGCAGGCTTGCCAGCGCCTGGTGGACTGTGCCCGCACGCGGGTGGAACTCAACCCGCAAGACGCCGTGCAGGTGACCGCCAGCCTGGGCCTGGCGCTTTACCCGGAGGATGGCACCGAGCCCGAAGCCCTGTTGCGCCACGCCGATCAGGCCATGTATGCCGCCAAGCTGGGCGGCAAGAATCTGGTGCAGCGCTTCGCGCCCCGGATGGAAGAGGCAGCCCACGCCCAGCAAAGCGCCTTCGACCTGCTGCGCCAGGCGCTGACCGAGCATTGGCTGTGCCTGCACTACCAGCCTGTGGTGGGCATCAGCGGTCGCGAAGTTGGCCGAGTGATCGGCGTGGAGGCGCTGCTGCGTATCCGCCACCCGGAGCAAGGCGTGCTGGCGGCACAATCCTTTATCAGTGCGCTGGACGCGCCGCATCTCGCCCGGCCGGTGGGGCGCTGGGTGTTGCAGCAGGCGCTGGGCCAGGCCCAATTCTGGAACGCGCAGGGGCTGGAGTTGCGCGTGATGGTGAACATCAGCACACTGCACTTCCTCGACTCCGCCTGGCTGGATGATCTGCGCGAAGCGCTCGCCGGGCACCCCGGGGTGCGGCCGGGACAGATCGAGATCGAACTCACCGAATCGGGCGCGCTGCGCGACCTGGACCTGGCGGCGGAGGTGATGCGGGCGAGCGTCGCCGCCGGCGTGCGTGTTGCGCTCGACGACTTCGGCCAAGGCGAAACCACACTACGCTACCTGCAGCGCTTGCCGACGCACGCCATCAAGATCGACCAGGCGTTCGTGCGCGACATGATCGACGATCCGCGCGACTACGCCATCGTCGCCGGCTTGCTGCACATAACCACCTTGATGGGGCTGTTCACCGTGGCCGAAGGTGTGGAAGATCTCGACACCTTGAACCTGTTGGCCTCGCTGGGTTGCTCCTACGCACAAGGGTACGGCATTGCCCGGCCCATGCCCGCGGAGGAACTGCCCGCGTGGATCCAGGCGTGGAGGCCGCCGATATTGCCCCGGCTTTCGGTGCATGCCTCGCCCAATCTGCCCGAAATTCAGCGGCAGCGCTTCACCCGGCTTTATGCCGCGGCCGAGGGCAGCATACCGTTCCCGCAGCGGGTGATGGAGGCCGATGCCGAACGCTTTTGTCACCTCGGGCAGTGGTTGCATGGTGCCGGACAGTTCTTCTATGGCAACGACCCCCGCTATGCCGATTTCCACCGCCGCCACGCGCAAATCCACGCCCTGGCGCGACGCGCGAAGGTCGCAGCCGATGCCGGCGATCACGCTGAAGCCTTGAGCTTGGTGCGCCAAGCCCAGGTAATCAACGACGCATTGGTCGACGAGGTGGAAAGGATTGTGCGCGGCGAGCCATCGATCGCCGGTGGTCTTTCACCGCAATAAATCCGACCTGGGCCTGGCCTCCACCGTGCGTGTTCAGTGACTTTGAGGTGGACTAGGATTGAAAACCCGGCGGCACATAACAACGACAGAAACACAGGGATACGGACGGACGCCGGGTGCAACCCGGCATTCCTATCCTACGGAGACGCAGATGAACCAAATTGCTTCGGCTGAAGCCCGGGCTTACGCCCCCGCCTATGTCAAAAACACCCGCCTGATCGAATGGGTCGGGCAGATCGCCGCGCTCACCGCTGCCAAGGCCATTCACTGGTGCGACGGCAGTGACGCCGAATACAACCAGCTTTGCCAGCAACTGGTCGACGCCGGCACCTTCAAGAGGCTGAACCCCGCCAGACGCCCCAACAGCTTTTTGGCCTGCTCGGATCCGTCCGATGTGGCGCGGGTGGAAGACCGCACCTTCATCTGCAGCCGCAACCAGGACGACGCCGGCCCGACCAATAACTGGATGGCCCCGGCCGAGATGCGCGCGCTGCTGCAGACCGGCGAGCGCGCCCTGTTCAAGGGCTGCATGCAAGGCCGCACGCTCTACGTCATACCGTTCAGCATGGGGCCGCTGGGCTCGCCCATTTCGCATCTCGGCGTCGAGCTGTCGGACTCGGCCTATGTCGCCGTCAACATGAAGCGGATGACCCGCATGGGCCGCCCCGTGGTCGATCTCCTCGGCACCGATGGCCGCTTCGTGCCCTGCGTGCACAGCGTGGGCGCGCCGCTGCAGCCGGGGCAGCGTGACGTGCCCTGGCCCTGCAATGCGCAGAAGAAGTACATCGTCCACTACCCCGAAACCCAGGAGATCTGGTCTTACGGTTCGGGCTACGGCGGCAACGCGCTGCTGGGCAAGAAATGCTTCGCCCTGCGCATTGCCTCCACCATGGGGCGCGACCAGGGCTGGCTGGCCGAGCACATGCTCATCCTCGGCGTGACCACGCCGGCCGGGCGCAAATACCACGTCGCCGCCGCATTCCCCAGCGCCTGCGGCAAGACCAATTTCGCCATGCTCATTCCACCCGCCGCCATGGGCGGCTGGACGGTCACGACCATCGGCGACGACATCGCCTGGATCAAACCCGGCAGCGATGGCCGGCTCTACGCCATCAACCCCGAAGCCGGCTACTTCGGCGTGGCTCCTGGGACCAACTTCGAGACCAACCCCAACTGCATGCGCAGCCTGGAGCACGACGTGATTTTCACCAACGTCGCCCTCACCGACGATGGCGACGTCTGGTGGGAGGGCATGGGCCCGGCGCCGCAACATGCGATCGACTGGCAAGGGCGCGACTGGACGCCAGCCATCGCGAAGGAAACCGGCGCCAAAGCCGCCCATCCGAACTCCCGCTTCACCGTCGCGGCGACCAACAACCCGGCGCTCGACCCGGCCTGGGACGACGCCTCCGGCGTGCCGATCGACGCCTTCATTTTCGGCGGCCGCCGCTCCACCACCGTGCCCCTCGTCACCGAGGCGCGCAACTGGATGGAAGGCATCTATATGGGTGCCACGCTCGGCTCCGAAACCACCGCCGCGGCGGTCGGCCAGCAGGGCGTGGTGCGCCGCGACCCCTTCGCCATGCTGCCGTTCTGCGGTTACAACATGGGCGACTATTTCCAGCACTGGCTGGACATGGAATCCCGGCTTGCTTCGCAGGGCGCGACGCTGCCCAGAATCTTCTGCGTCAACTGGTTCCGCAAGGGCGCCGATGGCCAGTTCGTCTGGCCGGGCTACGGCGAAAACGCCCGCGTGCTGAAGTGGATGATCGAGCGCATCGAGGGCAAGGCCGCCGGCGAGAACCACCTGTTCGGCATCAGCCCACGGTATGACGACCTCGACTGGGGCGGGCTGGATTTCAGCCGCGAGCGCTACGCCAGCATCACCTGCGCCGACCCCGCTTCCTGGCAGGCTGAGTTGAAACTGCATGACGAGTTGTTCAAGCTCCTGGCCGCACGTCTGCCGGCGTCGCTGAAAAACGCCCGGCAGGCGATGGAAGAAGGCTTGGCTGGCTAGAGCATCCTGGTCGCAGCGGAAAACAGCGCACCCCTACACTGCCCCCTGTTTTCCATGAGGCGATGCGATGCTCAGCTTTGAGATTCCCGACTTCGGCACCCTGCACCTGGACCAGTTGGTGCTGGACTTCAACGGCACCCTGGCCAGCGATGGCCTGCTCCTGCCCGGCGTGGCCGAGCGCTTGGCATGGCTGGCCAATGACCTGACGGTGCATGTCATCAC
This sequence comes from Thiomonas sp., assembly GCF_054608695.1. NCBI lineage: Bacteria > Pseudomonadati > Pseudomonadota > Betaproteobacteria > Burkholderiales > Thiomonas > Thiomonas sp. Next base: position 21,001 of record NZ_JBTRXV010000036.1, on the reverse strand, counting down.
CGGCGACACCAACGGCACGGCGGCCGCGCAACTGGACGGCTTGGACTGCAGGCTGCATGTGTTGCCGCCCACCGATCAGGCGCGCATCAAGCGCGACTACGTGCTGGCGCTGGGCGCTGCCGGCGTGGTGGCGATCGGCAACGGCCGCAACGATGCGCGCATGCTGCAAGCCGCCGCGCTGGGCATTGCCGTGCTGGGCGAGGAAGGGTGCGCTGCGGCGACCCTGGCGGCGGCCGATGTGCTGACGCGCTCGATCGACGGCGCGCTGGAGTTGCTGCTGCGCCCGCAGCGTCTGGTGGCGTCCTTGCGGGCATGACATGCAAGCTCGCGCGACCAGGACGCGCGCGAGCTTGCGCCAGGCCCCCGGTCGCCGCCGCCGTGGGCCTGGCGTGCTGCGCTTCTCAGACCAACTGCCTCAGACCAACTGCACGTCGACCTTGCGCGGCTTGGCGTGCTCGGCCTTGGGGATGCGCAGGTCCAGCACGCCGTCCTTCAGCTTGGCGGCAATGCCGCTGGCGTCGAGTTCGCGCGACAGCGTGAAGCTGCGCTCCCAGGCGCTGCTGCGCAGCTCGGCGTAATACGGGTCCATGCCCTGGGGCAGCGCGATGGCGATGTCGCCGCGCAGCGTCAGGGTGTCGCCCTCGACCTGCACGTGCAAGGCCTCGCGCGGCACACCGGGCATGTCGGCGTACAAGGTGATGCCATCGGCATCCTCGATGATGTCCACGCGCGGCGACAGTGGCTGGGCCTGACGTGCGGCGGTTGGAACGTTTTGGGTTTCGCGTTGTACGACTTCGGTGCTCATGATGGTGTCCTCCAGATCAGTTGATGGCGATGCGGCGGGGCTGCAAGGCGGCCTTGCGGGCGATGCGCACGCGCAGCACGCCGTCGGTGTAGCGGGCCTCCACCTGCGCCGGGTCGACGTCGTCGGGCAGGCTGATGACGCGGCGGAAGACGCCGTCGAAGCGCTCCTCGGCGTAGACCGACCCACCCTTGGGCGGCTCGGCCAGTTTGCGCTCGCCGGCCAGGGTCAGCAGGTTGCTGTCGACCGTCACGTCGAGCTTGCTAGCATCCAGTCCGGGGGCGAAGGCATAGACTTCAACCGCGTCGGCCGTGGAGCCGATATTGATGGCCGGAAAGGCCGAGCCGCCCGCAGCGCGGATGCTGGTGGGCAGGCCGAAGCTGCGTTCCATCTCGCGCTGAAGGTGATCGAGATCGGCGAACAGGCTCGCCGGGGTCCGAAATAATGTGGCAACCATGATGCGTGCTCCTTGTTCAAGAAAGAAGGCGGGTCGGGCACATAGCCCGACTCCAACGATGACGAAGCTCACGGCCGACCGCTACGGGCTGGCTGGATCTCGGAGGCGATGTTGGCCGCGGTTTGATGCGGATCAGTCGCTCCAGTCACCAAGTCGTCCCACAATGGGACTTGAAACCCGGCACGGTCGAACCGATTTGCTGTTGAACTGGTATTTGCGAGCACCTGCATGAAATTCAAGGACTACTACCAAACTCTGGGCGTCGACCGCGGCGCCGGCGACGACGAGATCAAGCGCGCCTACCGCAAGCTGGCGCGCAAATTCCATCCGGACGTGAGCAAGGAGCCGAAGGCGGAGGAGCGCTTCAAGGAACTGGGCGAGGCTTACGAGGTGTTGAAAGACCCGGAGAAGCGCGCCGCCTACGACCGTCTCGGCGCCAGTTATCAGGCCGGCCAGGACTTTCAGCCGCCGCCCGACTGGGGCAGCGGCTTCGAGTACTCGGGCGCCGCGCCGCAGGGCGGGCAAGGCATGAGCGCCGAGGAGGCGGCTGCCTTCAGCGACTTTTTCGAGTCACTGTTTGGCGGTGCCGAACGCGGTCGCAGTTCATCTCAAGCGTATGCGGCGCGTTCCGCGCGGCCGGCCGATCACCACGCGCGCATCGCCATCGACCTGGACGACGCCTACCACGGCGTCGAGCGCAGCATCACCCTGCAAAGCCCGCAGGTGGACGCCGCGGGCCATGTCGTGATGCAGGAGCGCAGCCTGAACGTGAAGATTCCGCGCGGCGTGCGCGAGGGCCAGCGCCTGCGCCTTGCCGGCCAGGGCGCACCGGGGCCGGATGGGCGCAGCGGCGACCTGTATCTCGAAATCCACTTCAAGCCGCATTCCTGGTACCGCGTGGTCGACAAGGACCTGTATCTCACCCTGCCGGTGGCACCCTGGGAAGCGGCGCTGGGCGGCGAGGTGACCGCCCCCACGCCCGCCGGCAAGGTGGACGTGAACATTCCCGCAGGTTCGCAAAGCGGGCGCAAGTTGCGTCTCAAGGGGCGGGGTTTGCCAGCCGCCGAGCCGGGCGATCTGTACATCGAACTCAAGGTGGTGCTGCCGCCGGCGGACAGCCCGAAAGCGGTCGAGGCCTACAAGCGCCTGGCCACCGAGTTGCGTTTCAACCCGCGCCTGCATCTGGGCGTTTGACGGGAGTTTGAATCATGCAAACCCATGCTTTGGCCTGCACGACCATGGATGAAGGTGTGTTGCTCGAATTGCGCGACCTCACCCGTGCCTGCGCCCAACCGGAAACCTGGGTGATGGAACTGGTGCAAGTGGGCATCCTGGAGCCGTTGCCAGGCGCGGCGCACAAACCCGGCAAACCGGGCAAGCCGGGAGATTGGCGATTTTCGGGGCAGGCCCTGTTCACCGCGCGCAAGGTGCAGCATCTGCAACAGGACCTGGGGGTGAACCTGGAAGGCGCCGCCCTGGCGCTGGAGTTGATGCAGCAGCTCGACGAACTGCGCGCCCGGCTGGCACGCGCCGGGGTGGCCGACTGACGGCTGCGGAAGTTTCAGCCCCGCTCAGTTCGCCAGCGCTTCGAGCAGCTCGTTTTCCAGCGCGATCTGGGATTTTTCGTTGCCCAGATTCTGCTCCTGGGCTTGCAGCAGAAAGGTGTCTTCGACGCGCTCGCCCAGGGTCATGATCTTGGCGAGCTGCACGCTGATGCCGCGCGCTGCCAGCACCCGGGCGATGGCGAAGAGCAGGCCGGTGCGGTCGCTGGCGCGCACACTGAGGATCCAGCGCTGGCCGCGCTCGTCGGGCCGCAGTTCCACCCGGGGTTGCACCGGGAAATGGCGCACGCGGCGCGAGACGCGGCCACGCACCGGCTCGGGCAGGGGGCCACGTGCGGCGAGGGTGCGGGCCAGTTCCACTTCGACCATGGAAATGAGTTCGCGGTAATGCTCGGACAGATGCGGCTCGACCACGATGAAGCTGTCCAGCGCCCAGTTGCTGCGCGTGGTGTGGATCTTGGCGTCGAGAATGCTGAAATTGTGGCTGTCGAAAAAGCCGCAAATGCGCGCGAACAAATCCGGCTGGTCGGGACAGTACACCAGCACCTGCAGACCCTCGCCGAAGGGCGCCAGGCGGGAGCTGACCACGGGGTCGGCGCTTTGCACGCGGCGCATGAGCTGGCGGGTGTGCCAGGCGACATCGGCGGGTTCGTGGCGCAGGAAATAGCTGGAATCCAGCGTGTCCCACAGCGCCTTGGCGCCGTGCTCGTCGATGCCGTAGAGGTTGAGCAGGCGGCGTGCCTCCTGCTGGCGCTGCTGCAATTCGGCCTGCGGGTTGGGCGCCTGGCCGCCGAGCACGCGCAGGGTGGCGCGGTAGAGGTCTTCCAGCAGCTTGGCTTTCCAGCCGTTCCACACCTTGGGGCTGGTGCCGCGAATATCGGCCACGGTCAGCAGGTAGAGCGCCGTGAGGTGAGGCTCGTCGCCCACGCTCTGGGCGAAGCGGGTGACGACCTCGGGGTCGCTCAGGTCTTCCTTTTGCGCCACGCGCGACATGGTGAGGTGATGCTCGACCAGGAAGGCGACGAATTCGGTGTCCTCCGTGCTCAGCCCATGGGCTTTGCCGAAGCGCCGCACCTCGGTCGTACCGAGGGTGGAGTGATCGCCACCGCGGCCCTTGGCGATGTCGTGGAACAGCGCGGCGAGCACCAGGCGCCAGGGTTTTTCCATGCTGGCGGCGAGTTGGGAGCAAAACAGATATTCGTGCGCGTGTTCGAGGATGAAAAAGCGCCGCACATTGCGCACCACCATGAGGATGTGCTGATCCACGGTGTAGACGTGGAACAGGTCGTGCTGCATCTGCCCGACGATGCGCCGGAACACGCGCAGATAGCGCCCGAGCACGCTGGTGCGGTTCATCAGGCGCAGCGCGTGCGTCACGCCCTGTGGCGACTGGATGATGCGCAGGAACAGCGCGTGGCTACGTGGACTGCGGCAGAACGCGGCGTCCATGCGCTCGCGGGCGTGGTAGAGCGCGCGCAGGGTGGGCGCGGTGAGGCCGCGTATGCCGGGCGCCTGGGTGAACACCACGAAGGTTTCGAGGATGGCAGGCGGGTCGCGCTCGTAGAGCGATCGGTCGGCCGGCTCCAGACGGCCATCCTTGTCGAGGAAACGGCCGTCTTCGATGTCCTCGATCTGCGTGATGGGTACGCCCGGCTGCGCCGCCAGTTCCGGCCAGAGCCGGCCTTCGATGGTCAGCAGCACGATCTGGTTGAGCTGCTCCACCGCCTTGGCGGCCCAGTAGTAATGCTGCATCAAGCCTTCGCCGGCGCGCTTGGTCGGATCGGGCTTCAAGCCGAGCGAGCTGGCAACGGCGGTTTGCAGGTCGAACACCAGACGGTCTTCGCGCCGCCCGGCAACCAGGTGCAGATGCGCGCGGATGCGCTTGAGGGTGCGCTCGTTGGCCTGGATCTTGTGGGCCTCGTAGCTGCTCAGCACGCCGCTTTTGCGCAATTGCTGCCAGCTTGCGCCCAGGCGGGCAGCGCGCGCCACCCACAGCAGCATTTGCAGATCGCGCAGGCCGCCGGGGCTTTCCTTGCAGTTGGGTTCCAGCGCGTAGGGCGTGTTCTCGAACTTGGCGTGGCGTTGGCGCATTTCCAGCATCTTCGCCTGGAAGAAGGCGCGTGGGTCGAGGTGCGCCTTGAAGGCCTTGCGGAAGCGGCGCACCAGCGCGGCGTCGCCAACCAGGGCGCGTGCTTCGAGCAGCGTGGTTTGCACCGTCACGTCCTGCGCGGCCTCTTCGATGCAGGCCTGCACCGTGCGCACGCTGGGGCCGATTTCGATGCCGGCGTCCCAGCAGGAGGCGACGAAGCGCTCGGCGGCCTGCTGGGTGGCTTGCCCGGTGGCATCCGGCAGCAGGATGAGCACATCCACGTCGGAATAGGGAAACAATTCGCCGCGACCGAAACCGCCCACGGCGAGCAGGGCGGTGTCGGCCGGCATCCCGGCTTCGGCCCACAGGGTTCGCAGCGACTGGTCCGCCGCGCGCGACAAGCCTTGCACCAGGCCGCTGACGCGCTGTGGGTGGACGGTGAAGTCGGCCAGCAGAGCCTGCCGTGCATCGCGCCAGGCGCGGCGCATGTCGACGGTGGAGATCGGCTCGGGGACGACGACCGCGGATTCGGAGGTCAGGCTGGTGGGCGGGAATGACACCGGATGCTTCAGGCGGCGTTGGCGAACTCGCGCACGAACTCGGGCGGGGCAGGCGTGCCGGCCGAGACCGTGAGCACTTCATAGCTGCTGTCCGTGACCAGCACGGTGTGCTCCCATTGCGCCGACAGCGAGCGGTCCTTGGTGACGATGGTCCAGCCGTCGGACATTTCGCGAATGTCGCGCCGCCCGGCGTTGATCATCGGCTCGATGGTGAAAATCATGCCGGCGCGCAGTTCTTCCAAGGTGCCTGGGCGGCCGTAATGCAGCACCTGCGGGTCTTCGTGGAACATGCGGCCAATGCCATGGCCGCAGAACTCGCGCACCACGCTGTAGCCGGCGCCCTCGGCAAAAGCCTGGATGGCGTGGCCGATGTCGCCCAGGCGCATGCCGGGCCGCACCCGCACGATGCCGTGCCACATGGCTTCATACGTGATCTGGCACAGGCGCTGCACATGGCCGGGCACCTTGCCGACGAGAAACATGCGGCTGGTGTCGCCGTGAAAACCGTCCTTGATGACGGTGACGTCGATGTTGATGACGTCGCCGTCCTTCAACACCTTGTCGCCCGGAATGCCGTGGCAGACCACATGGTTCACCGAGGTGCAGATGGACGCCGGGTAGGGGGTGTAGCCGGGGGGGGCGTAGTTCAGCGGGGCGGGAATGGCCTGCTGCACATTGACGATGTAATCGTGCGCCAGACGGTCGAGCTTGCGCGTGGTGATGCCGGGCTTCACATGCGGCGCGAGGTAGTCCAGCACCTCGGAGCCGAGCCGGCCAGCCACCCGCATCTTGGCGATATCGTCAGGGGTTTTGATCGAAATACTCATGGTGGATGAATTATCTCACCGCTCATGCGGCCCGGCAGGCCTGGAGCCGGCAGCCGCGTTCGCAGCGGGGCGGCCCCCTAAAATGCGCAGCGCGCAGGCCCCGCCTGCCCCGGCGCGCATCGCCCCGCTCCAAGTCGCGGCGCCAGGGGTCGGCGTCCTTGCTGCCATTCCCTTCCACCGGCATTCTCTTCGAGCTTGTCCTTCCCGCACGCGCCTTCCATGCATATTTCCACCTTCGAGGGCGCCCAGGCGCTGTCGCCATTCCGCCGTCAAGAGTTGGTGCAGCGCCTGCAAGCGGCGCAACCTCGCCTGGCTGCCCTGGTGAGCAACATCCATGCGCGCCTGCTGCATTTCGCCGCCACCGACAGCCAGCCCGACGCCGCTTTGCAGGACCGCCTTGCCGCTCTGCTGCGCTACGGACCGAGTTACGACGGCCCGACCGACGGCCCGGCGCTGCTGGTGATGCCGCGCCTGGGCACCATCTCCCCCTGGGCCAGCAAGGCCACCGACATCGCCCACAACTGCGGCGCGCCGGTGCGGCGCATCGAGCGCGCGGTGGAATACCGCTTCGCATTGAAGTCGGCGGGTCTGTTCGGCAAGGCCCCCAGCCTGAGCGATGACGACCTGCTGGCGCTCGGCGGCCTGCTGCACGACCGCATGACCGAAACCGTGGTGCTGCGGCGCGTCGATGCCCAGCGCCTGTTCGCCGACCTCGCGCCCAAGCCGCTGCAGACGGTGGATGTGCTGGGGCAGGGGCGCGAGGCGCTGGCGCGCGCCAATGTGGCGCAGGGGCTGGCACTGTCGGACGATGAGATCGACTATCTGGCCGAGGCCTTCACCCAGCAGCTCAAGCGCAACCCCACCGACGTGGAGCTGCTGATGTTCGCGCAGGCCAATAGCGAGCATTGCCGCCACAAGATTTTCAACGCGCACTTCATCGTCGACGGCCAGCCGCAGCCGCTGTCGATGTTCGGCATGATTCGCCACACCCACGCCACCAGCCCGGCTGGCACGGTGGTGGCGTATTCCGACAATTCCGCGGTGATGCAGGGGGGCGAGGTGCAGCGCTGGCAGCCGCAAGGGGCGCAGCATCATTACGCCGCCGAGCCGGCACTGGTGCACCCGCTGATGAAGGTGGAAACCCACAACCACCCCACCGCCATTTCGCCCTTCCCGGGTGCCGCCACCGGCGCGGGCGGCGAGATTCGCGACGAGGGCGCCACCGGGCGCGGCGGCCGGCCGAAGGCAGGCCTGGCCGGATTCCATGTGTCCAATTTGCGCCTGGACGCCAGCCAGCCCGAGCCCTGGGAACGCGACGACATCGGCCGCCCCGCGCATATCGCCAGCGCCCTGCAAATCATGATCGAAGGGCCCATCGGCGCGGCCGCCTTCAACAACGAGTTCGGCCGCCCCAACCTGGCCGGTGTGTTTCGCGTGTTCGAGCAGCCGGCCGGCGGGCGCACCTGGGGCTACCACAAGCCCATCATGCTGGCCGGAGGCCTGGGCGAGGTGGCCGATGCCCACACCCACAAGCTGCCGTTCGATGCCGGCACGCTGCTGGTGCAACTCGGCGGCCCCGGCATGCGCATCGGCGTGGGCGGCGGCGCGGCGTCCAGCCTGGCCACCGGCGCCCAAGCCGAGCATCTCGACTTCGACTCGGTGCAGCGTGGCAACCCCGAGATGCAGCGGCGTGCGCAGGAAGTGATCGACGCCTGCCGCGCCCTGGGGGCCGCCAACCCCATTCTGGCGATTCACGACGTCGGCGCCGGTGGCCTGTCGAACGCCTTCCCCGAACTGGTGGAGGGGGCCGGACGCGGCGCCCATTTCGAGCTGCGCGACGTGCCGGTGGACGAGCACGGCATGAGCCCGCGCGAGATCTGGTGCAACGAGAGCCAGGAGCGCTATGTGCTGGCCATCGCCCCCGAGGCACTGGACGCATTCGCCGCGCTGTGCGAGCGCGAGCGCTGCCCCTACGCCGTGGTGGGCCGCGCGCTGGCCGAGCCGCAACTGCAGGTGAGCGACGCGCTGCTGCCCGAGCAGCCGGTGGACATGCCGCTGTCGGTGCTGCTGGGCAGGCCGCCGCGCATGGTGCGCGATGTGCAGCGCCAGGCCGTGAACCTGCCCGGCGTGAACCTCACCGGCGTGACGCTGGGCTGGGCCTGCACCCAGGTGCTGCGCCACCCCAGCGTGGCGAGCAAGCGCTTTCTCATCACCATCGGCGACCGCACCGTGGGCGGCCTGTCGCACCGCGACCCCATGGTCGGCCCCTGGCAGGTGCCGGTTGCCGATTGCGCCATCACCCTGGCCGATTACGCCGGCGTGCGCGGCGAGGCCATGGCCATGGGCGAACGCACCCCGCTGGCGGTGAGCGATGCGCCGGCCTCCGGCCGCATGGCCGTGGCCGAGGCCATCACCAATCTGCTGGCCGCGCCCGTGGCGTCGCTGGCGCAAGTCAAACTCTCCTGCAACTGGATGGCCGCCTGCGGCCAGCCGGGCCAGGACGCCGCGCTGTTCGACACCGTGCAGGCCGTGGCGATGGAGCTGTGCCCCGCTTTGGGCATCGGCGTGCCGGTGGGCAAGGACTCGCTGTCCATGCACACCCGCTGGCAGCAGGAGGGCGAGAGCCGTGGCGTGACCTCGCCGGTCTCGCTGCTGGTCTCGGCCTTCGCCGTGCTGGCCGATGTGCGCGGCGCCTTCACCCCGCAACTGCGGCTGGACGCAGGTCCCAGCGTGCTCATCCTGATCGACCTGGGCCGTGGCAAACAGCGCATGGGCGGCAGCATTCTGGCGCAGGCGCTGCAACAGGCCGCCTCGCCCGTGCCCGACCTGGACGACGCGCAAGACCTGCTGCGCCTCACGGCCGCGCTTTGCACCTTGCGCGAACAGGGCCGGGTGCTGGCCTACCACGACCGCAGCGACGGCGGCCTGTGGGCGGCTGCGTGCGAAATGGCGTTTGCCGGCCGCGCCGGCCTGGCGCTCAACCTCGATCTGCTGATTGCCGCGGCCGAGGCCATGCCCGATGAAGGCGACGCGAAGAACTGGGCTGGACAGGTGGCCGAGCGCCGCAACGACCTGGCCCTGCGCGCACTGTTCAACGAAGAGCTGGGCGCCGTGCTGCAGGTGCGCGCCACCGACCGCGACGCCGTGCTGCAAGTCCTGCGCGTACATGGCCTCTCGGCCTGCGGCCATGTGGTCGGGCAAGTCACCGAGCACGACGCCATCGAGGTCTGGCGCGACACGCAAAAAATCTACAGCGAGACCCGCACCGCCTTGCTGCTGCATTGGGACCATGTGTCGCACGCCATCGCGCGCCTGCGCGACAACCCGGAATGTGCCGATGCCGAGCATGCCGCCGTCTACGGCACCGACCCCGGGCTGCACGCGGCGCTGGCGTTCGATGTGCGCGAGAACATTGCCGCGCCCTTCATCGCGACCGGCGCCCGCCCCAAGGTCGCCATCCTGCGCGAGCAGGGCGTGAACTCGCAGCGCGAGATGGCCTGGGCCATGCACCAGGCCGGCTTCGACGCGTTTGACGTGCACATGAGCGACCTCATCCAGGGACGCGCGCAACTGGCCGATTTCCGTGGCTTCGTCGCTTGCGGCGGTTTCAGCTACGGCGACGTGCTGGGCGCAGGTGAAGGCTGGGCGCGCTCCATCCTGTTCAACCCCCGGCTTGCCGACGACTTTGCCCGCTTCTTTGCCCGCAGCGACACCTTCGCCCTGGGCGCATGCAACGGGTGCCAGATGCTGGCCGCGCTGGCACCCATGATTCCGGGCGCGCGCAGCTGGCCGCGCTTCACCCGCAACAAATCCGAGCAGTACGAAGCCCGCCTCTCCATGGTGGAAGTGCTGCCTTCGCCCTCGCTGTTCTTCAGCGGCATGGCCGGCAGCCGCATGCCCATCGTCGTCGCCCACGGCGAGGGCTACGCCGACTTCTCGCAACAGGGGCAAGCCGCCAGCGTGCATGCCGTCTTGCGCTTCGTCGATGGTGCCGGTCAGGCGACGGACACCTATCCTTTCAACCCCAATGGCAGCCCCGGCGGCATCACCAGCGTGACCACGCCCGACGGCCGCTTCACCGCACTCATGCCCCACCCCGAGCGCGTGTTTCGCGGCCTGCAGTTCAGCTGGGCGCCTCCCGAATGGGGCGACGCCTCGCCCTGGATGCGCATGTTCCGCAATGCCCGGGCATGGTGTGCCTGAGCCCTTCGCCATGGCTGCGATGAACCAGGCCACCAGCCCGAGCTTCGGCCCACGACGCGTGCGTCTGGGCGGGCTCGACACCCTGCGCGGCCTGGCCATCGTCTGGATGATGAGCTTTCATTTCAGCTTCGACCTGAACTGGTTCGGCTTCATCCACGCCGACTTCTACACCAGCCCCTGGTGGTTGTGGCAGCGCATCTGCATCGTCAGCCTGTTCCTGTTCAGCGCGGGCCTGGCGCAAAGCTATGGTGACGCACGCGGCCGGCGCGAGGCGGCGTTCTGGAAGCGCTGGGGGCAGATCTTCGGCTGTGGCCTGCTGGTGGTGGTCGGCAGCTATCTGGCGTTTCCGCAGAGCTTCATCTACTTCGGCATCCTGCAAGGCGTGGCGGCAATGCTGCTGGTGCACCACCTGCTCAGCCGCCGCCTCGGCGCCTGGGTGCTGCTGCTGGCGCCCCTTGCCATTGCCGCACCGCAACTCTGGGGCCATCCCTTGTTCAACCCGCCGCTGTGGAACTGGACCGGGCTGATCACGCAAAAGCCCATCACCGAAGACTACGTGCCGCTGCTGCCCTGGATCGGCGTGTTCTGGGTCGGCTCAGGCCTGGGGGTGTTGTTGCAGCGGGTTGATTTCAAGCCCCTGGCCGTTCTGCCCAGCGTGCGCCCGCTGGCTTTTCTGGGGCGTTGGCCACTCACCATCTACATGCTGCACCAGCCGGTTTTCGTCGGTCTGGTGTGGTTGGCTTTCCACCTGAAGTCGATATCCATCTGAAGTTTTGTTCGGGTCGGCGCTCTGTATGCGGCTTGGGCACATGAAAACGCCGGCACGAGGCCGGCGTTTTCATGTGCCCAAAAGGCGTTTACTTGGCTGCGGTGATGTCGCCGCAAGCCACGTACTTTTTCAGATCGGTCGGGCTTGCATGCACGTTGATGGCCATCGGCTCCTTGAGCAGATCGGACAGCGACGCGTTCACCATGGTGACGGACTTGCCGCCCACAACCGGCTTGAGGACATAGGCGGGCTTGGGGTCGAGGTTGGCGCAAGTGCCCTTGTGGATATGGTCGGGCTGGGTCACACCCTTGGGCGCGCCCTTCAGATGCACGATGACCTTGGTCTTGGCGCCGTGGGGGTAGAGCATGGCATAGCCGGTTTCACCGGAACTGTTTTGCGCGGCGAGCTCAACCTTGACGGGTTTTTCCTTCATCGCCGCGAAGGCGGGAGCGGCGGCAAAGCCGGCGAGGACGAATGCGAGAGCAAGTTTGTTCATGGATTTTCCGGGGTTTGGGTTGTGTGAAGTGCGCATTTTGCGGCAAGCGTACGTGGGAATGTGCATTCAATTGCGTCCCGACGTAAGCCGATGTAAGGGGCACATGGGGAGTATGGCGCCGCCGCCGCCGCCCCAGACCTGCAGGCACTCTCAACGGTCGATGCTGATTTCCTTCGCCAGATTTTGGCCATTGGCTTGCGTGAACGTGACTTCGACCGTCACCCCATTGGCCAGTGTGCCGCTGTTGGGACTGACGCCATTGATCTGGATGGTCAGGGCGTTGACCTGGAAGCTGGTCGAGGTCAAGTTGTAGATCACACCCTTGGTCTCCAGAGTCGATGAGGAACCACCGGAACCACCATCACCGCTGCCGACGCCCCGGAACGACACGCTGTACGCCGTCAAGCCGCTGCTCGTGTTGGTTGCCTCGATCTCGACGTTGGCACCGTTCACCAATTGCGCCGCTGCCCCGTTGCTGAACACCACATTGGGCGCGAGCGTGACCTGCGAGGTGCTCGTCGTCCCTTCTTTCTGCCACGTCAGCGTGAACGTGCCGTTGGCGGTGTTGAGGGCGCTGACCGTGCCCTGATAGTCCACCGTGCCGCCATCGGGTGCTTGAGGGAGCACGGTGACGCTGCTGGCCGTCACCACATTGCCATTGCCGCTGCCGACATGGCCGAGGATGTCCACGAACACGCCGTTGCCCAGCGACGCGGCGCTGCCGCCGTTGAAGCTCACGCCCGGCGCCGAGGCATCCACCAGCACTCCGCGCACGAGGAAGTTGCTCGGGCTCACATAGCCGGTGATGGTGCCGCGCAGTTCGACTTGAGCGGGCTGGGTTGCATAGGCGCGAATGGAACTGGCCGTCACCACGCCGGTGCTGGCATCGGCCTGGCCCAGCACCACCACATACTCACCGAGCGTGAGGCCTTGCACGGTGGATGCGAGTGCCGGCGCGCTGGCATCGATCGTCACGCCCGACACCTGGAAGCGACTGCCGGACAGCATGGAGACCAGCCCGCCCACCTGCACGGGCCCGGAAACCCCTTGCAGGGTGCGAATGCGAACGACACCAGCCGTGATGCCACTGGCCGTCACAGGCACATTGCTCCAGACATTGACCAGTTGCCCGTTGGCCAGACTCAGGCCCGAAGGCACGACGCTGGTGGCCGCGCCGATCTGAACCGTCGTGGTGCCGATCTGGAAGGTGCCGCTGGCGGCTTGCAGATGGCTGATCACCCCCGTGATGCGCGTGACGGGGTTGGAGGGGGGCAACTGCTCGATCAGCGTCGCCTGAATGTAGCCCTGGCCGTTCGAGTTCACGCCATAAGCGCCATGCACTTCCACCTGCATGCCTGGGCTCAGTCCGGCGTAATCCGTCAGGCCGGAGTAATAGGTCACCGGACCTGACGCTGGATTGGTATTGACCTGGACGGGAACGCCGTTGACGGAGAACCCCGTGGACGAGAGATTGGCCACCGCCCCCATCAGTTCAGGCTCGATCAGCACCATGCTCGGCGTGCCCTGGGCGTCCAACTGGATCCGCAGTTGGTTGCCAAGCTGCACGGCCGTGGCGGCGGTGAGCGTCGCTTCACCCTGATCGTTGCCGGCGAAGTATTGCGGACTGGCGCTGTTGTAAGGCGTGCCATCCACCACGACGCTGCCGAAGCCGGTGACCGTGCCGAAGGACATGCCCGTGCCCCCGGTGCCCACGCCGCCCCCGCTGGACGCCACGGTACTGCCGCCGCCGCAGGAAGCCAGCAGCAGGATGAGCAAGGCAGCCAGGCCCAAGCCCAGCGCGGCCATGAAGGATTTAGGTTTCGTCACGATGTTCTCCCTGGGCCATGTCGTCGGATGCTGGTGAGACGGGCAGTACGTCCTCAGCCCAAAAATAGCTGCCAAAACGCACGCGGCGGGTCGCATCGTCGCGACCCTGGTCGGCCTCGAAACGGCGGGTGGCTTCGGCAATCATCTCACTTCGGGCCTGGGCCCAGAGTTTGCGCGCGAGTTCTCCGAGCGCTGCAGCCGACTCCGCGCTGATGCCGTCGGCGAACACGCTCTGCTCCAGGCGCGGGGGCTGGCCGAGCAGGTTGCCCACGGCGGCGGCGGCATGGTCGGCCAGGTTGGCGCCGAACAGATCCAGCAGTTCGCGCGAGCCCGGCGGCGGCACGAAGCCATCGCGGTGCGGCACGATCATCTCCACGCCCTTGAGGGTCCGCACCTGCACCAGCCCGAGCCGCAGCAGTTCGGTCAGCACCGTATACGGATGCACATCCTGCGTGACGCTGCGTGCCAGGGATTCGAACGAGGGCTCGGCACCCAGACGGGGCAGCGGCTTGGGCCGCTTCCTGCGGTCGCGGTAGAGCGGGTCTTGCACCCAGCGGGCGAACACCTGCGAGCTGATCGACAGCTCCTGCGCGATGCGCCCGCTCAAGCCGTTCTGGCGCCACTCGCGCACATCCTTGCGATGCACGCCGCTGAGCAGGCTGATGGCCGAGTCGGTGTCCTTCTGCCCGGTGCGCAACAGCTCCTGGCGCGCCTGTTCGATGAACAGCGGTTTGAGCTCGGCCGCCAGCCGCGTGTAGTCCATGCCACCCGCCAGGAGCAGCCGCGCCAGGGGTCCCAGAATGCGCCCCAGGGCGCGCAGCACGTCGTCCGCCGGCGGCAGCGGATGCGCGGGCGGTTGGGCGGCAGGCAAGAGGCGAGGTGGGCGTCCCATGGTCGTTCGGATCCGGCAAGGGCCGGGGTGCGGATGCGAGTTTAGCGCAAAGTTTTTATTGAATGTTATTTTTTCCCAGCTATTATGGAGCTTCATCCCGCGCTTGCGGGGCGCTTGACACACCTCTGGGAGTCCACCATGAAGCCTTCGATCATCAACCCCGTTCGTTCCTGGACCTTGCTGCCCGTTGCGGCGGCGCTCGCCTTGAGCCTCAGCGCCTGCGGCGGCGGTGGAGGGGGCATCGCGTCCACCTCGGCCACACCGGCGGCGGGTAAATCGACGCTGACGGGAGCCGTCATCGACGCTCCCATCGCCAATGCCGTGGTCACCTTCACCACCGGCGCTCCGCTCGGTCAGCAGGGTTATGTTGTCGTTGGAAATGCCACGGCCGATGCGAATGGCAACTACACGGTGACCGTGGCGCTGCCCAACACCACGGCGCCCCTGTTCGCCAACGCCACCTCGCCCGGTGGCCAGGTGGTGCTCACGGCCTATCTGGGTGCGAGCAGCGCGGTTCTGGCGGCCGGCTCGCTCACGTCCGCCAACCTGCCCAATCTGGTCATCAGCCAAGTGACCACGGCGGCGCTGGCGGTGTATGTGGCGGCCGGTGGCAGTTATGCCACGCTTACGCCCACGCTCTACGCGGCCTTGCTGTCGCAGCATCATGACGACATCCTGGCGCTGTCGGCGGCGGTCAAGGCGGTGGCCGACGGTTATTGCGCCAAGCCTTCGCAGTATAAGGACACCGACGACATGGCGCGTGGCATCGCCATGAATGGCGTCACAGTCACATCCAGCACCACGGGGACGTCCAGCACCTTGACCGCCGCGTCCACCACGCTGGGGTCAAGCTGCGACAGCAACCTGAAAGACCTCATGCAGTACATCACGTCGGACGAGCGCTGGGCACCAGAACTCGACCTGGGCGATGTGCTGGAGCAGGGCGCCCCGGCCGTTGCCGCAGGCAGCTACAGCCTGCAGGGCGTGCTGGCGCAGTCGGGCATGGGCACGGTGCCGATGCTGCCGACGCCGCCGGCGTCCGGCGCCTCGGCGGCCACGCTGCCGCCCACGGTCAGTGTGCTGCCGCCTGGCATCCTGAACACCGTCGTGACTGTGGACGCCAAGGGTGATGTCAGTTCGGCGGACGGCAGCGGTCACGTGACCGGCGTGGTGGTGAGCAATCTGATGACGCTCACCGTCAACGACGGCAAAGGCAACACCTATGTGTTGGCCGGCAAGGTGGGCTTGTTGCCCACGGGCTTCGTCGCTGGCGGCAGCACACCGGTTCCCGGCCCCAGTGCCCCGGCCAGCAGCGCCTCGGGGGTCTTGAGCCCAGTGAACGGGACCGTGGGCTATGGCCTGCGCATGGGTGGCCGCACACAATCGGGCGGCGTGCTCACCCGCTTCGACGCCGTGCTGGTGCCGCAGGGCAGCCAGCCCGGCTGGTCGTCCATTCCCCAGACACGGTCCGACGACAGTCACGGCATGAGCTGCCAAAGCGGGCAGTTCGGTGTGCGGCTCATGGGCACCGGCTCCACCATCGGCGGTCTGGTGCTGGGGGCCTGCGTCGCGCCGCAACCCACCGGCCTTGCGTTATCGCCCGCGATGCTGGCATCCAATTCTCACGAAGCCAGCGACGACGATTTCCGGCCTGGCTCGAGCGTGAGCTTCGGCAACTTCGCGCTGAACAACACCAGCGGCACGCCCTATATCGTAAGCGCGCCGACCGTGACCATCACCAAGTCGAATGGGGGGTCGGGCACACTGAGTGTGACGGGTCAGATGTTCTATGTCATGGGCGCGAAGGACATGATTTTCAGCACTGCGACACCGACATTCAACGGTCTGTTCGTGATGAACGAGAACCCCCTGGACAAACTCCAGGAGACCCCGTCCAACCAGGACCATTGAGCCATGGGCGCGCCTGAGTTGGTGTCGCCGTTGTTCCGGGAACCATGCCGCTCCCCGAACCTCTGGCTGCAGGATCGCGCAAATGGTCATCTGCGTGACGCCTTTCCCCGGGCGCAGGTGCGCTGGGCGCTGCAGGAGCACCGGATGCGGGTGGCCTATCAGCCCATCCTGCGCCTGGACGATCTGCAGGTGGTCGGGCATGAGGCGCTGGCGCGCATGCTGACGCCGCAAGGGGCGACGCTCGTCGCGGAGAGTTTCATCGACGCCGCGGCCAGCATTGGCCTGGAGCCGCGCATCGACGCCGACATCACCGCTCAGGTGATGTCGGCCGCTGCCCGGCCCGGGCCGTTTGCGGCGACGCATGGCAAGCTCTTCATGAACTGTTGCAGCGCCTTTCTGGCGCAGCCGCTGTACGTGGAGATGCTGGCCAAGCGGCATCAGGACTGGCTCGATGCGTGGCCGGGCGCGGCCCAAACCGGAGCGCCCTGGATCCTGGAAATCACCGAACGCAACCTCGACGCCGACCCGCAGCATCTGCTGTCCACGCTGGCGCCTTTGCTGGACTTGGGTTTCGAGCTCGCGCTGGACGATTTCGGCAGCAAGCACAGCGCCTTTCCCTACTTGCTGGCCCTGCCCATCCGCTATCTCAAGTTCGACAAAGCCCTGGTGCAGGCGGCGGCGACGGAACTGCGCGCCGAGCACGTCTTGCGCCGTCTGCAGGCCATGGCGCAAGACCTGGGACTGATCACCATCGCCGAAGGCGTCGAAGGCCGTGACCTGCTGGAATGCGTCCGCGCCATCGGCATCGACTGGGGACAGGGCTATCTCTGGGGACAGGCGCAGGGTTCGAATGCAAGCGGCATCAGTCTTGTGGGCTAAGGATGGTATAAGTTGTCAGCAGCAAGATGCACACAAAGAGTGACCTGGAATGAGTCGGCAAGCCGACCCATTCCGCTGGGGGTGGAAGGATGAACACAACCATTGCATTGGAGTCCAAATATGATGCGCACGACCGTTTTGAAGAGCCTGTCAGCCGTCGCGCTGGCTGTCGTTTTACTCCCCGCCGCCCAGGCGGATGACAATCCATTCTGGTCATTGGCCATCGGCGTGCCGGGGGTCGTGGCCAATCTGGGCAATGCCTACCCGGTCGCCCCGCAGCCGGTGTACATGGCGCCGCCGGTGCAGTACGTTCCGGCCCCCTCGTACTACATGGCTCAGCCCTATGCCCCGGTACCGCAGTACCAATACGAGCGGCCGCGCCGCTGGCGTGGAGACCACCGCGGTGAAGGCGATCATGGCGATGGCGGTGATCGTTGAACCAACGCACCGAGTTGGACGCACTCCTTTAAAATTCGGCGTGAACAACAATCATCACCATGCAGCATTCATCAGAGCATTTTCCGGCGCACAACACACGCTATGGGGCAGTAGCCCGCCTGTTCCACTGGGCGGTCGTGCTGCTGCTGGTTGGCGAATATTCCCTTGCTTGGCTGATGCCCGACATCCACAAAGGCACGCAACCCGCCGGGTTGATCGCCTGGCATCTGGCCATTGGCCCGCTCATCCTGAGCGTGATGCTGCTGCGCCTCGGGTGGCGTAGCGCCGTGGGCACCCCCGAACCGCACCCTGGCGTCGCCTGGCAAGAACTGGCGAGCAAGCTCACGCATGGTTTGCTTTATGTGCTGCTCCTGGTTTTGCCGCTTCTCGGCTGGATCAATGCCTCCACGCGGGGCTGGTCCATCAGCCTGCTCGGCATTCCGCTGCCAGCGCTGGCAAGCCAGGGTTCGACCGTAGGCCGCGACCTGGGCGAATGGCACTCCACACTGGCCTACATCGTGCTGGGGCTCATCGGCCTGCACGTGAGCGCAGCGTTCTATCACCACTGGGTTCGCAAAGACGGCCTGCTGGCCAGGATGTGGGGCTGAACGCGGCTCCAGGCGCTGACCCAGCCTGGTGAGGCCAACGAACCTTCGAGATCGCCTCGAGGTTTGAATCTTGATCCGTCCGGCATGAACGTCAGATGACGATTTCGTCATCTGACGTTCATGTTCCCGTGCGAGTTCGGCGCCCAGAATACGGCCACGGTTTCTGTGCCACACGAGCTTGGCGTGTTTGGCCTTTTGGGTCGTTCAACGCCTGCGTTCGAGGTCTTCAAGGCTTGCCGATGATGCTGCCCGATGGTTTGAAATGCTTTGTTGGAGGCTTGCCCCTGGGCGTTTGCCTCAGCCCTGCCCAGGCCACGGTCGTGAAACCATCCCCTCCAGATCTCATCGGCCTGCCTCCGTCAATCGCCTTGGCATCGGCACCCAGTCAAGTGCCTGCCGCAATGCCTGCACAGCGGTCGAATTGGAGCCTTTATCCTGCAAGCCCGACTTTTGGCGTTGGCCTCGCAGACACGTATCTGATCGGTGCGGCGCTCGGGGTCCTGGACTATGCGGGGCTGTACCACCTGGATCATCCCGTTCAGCAAAACACCTCCGGCATCTGGTCCATTGCCAAATCTTCCCAGTTTCCCGCCGAGCTGATTGGCCTGACCCTGGCCGGCGCCGTCGTCGGCGTTGCCAGTGGCTATTTTGCCCATCAGTTGAACTCACCCTTCATACTCGGTTTGCTCCCGGGCGGTTTTTACATGGGTATGCGCGAAGGTTTCCAGTAAACGCGAAAGCGGCAGGTTTGAAAAGCGAACAACAAGAAATCATGAGCTTGGGAAAATACCCAAGCCGGCAGGGTGCAACACGATGCAGAAGCCAAATCGATAAGCAATGATCAGCACACCTGTGACAAGAATCAACCATGAGGTTCAAATATTCTCCAAGGTCCCGGAAATTACGCTGTATTTCTGGGTCTCCAAGTTATTGACGACAGCGATGGGTGAAGCGATTTCAGATTATCTGGTGTCGCATCTTAACCCATATCTTGCCGTTTGCCTTGGAGCGGCGGGATTTCTGGCGGCCCTCGCGCTGCAGCTTGCCGTTCAGCGCTATATCGCCTGGGTCTATTGGTTGATGGTGGCCATGGTGAGCGTCTTTGGCACGATGATGGCGGATGTGGTTCACATCGTCCTTGGCATTCCCTATGCATTGTCGAGCATGATTTTTACAGTGGCCCTGGCCATCATTTTTATTTCATGGTGGCGCATTGAAAAAACCATTTCCATTCACAGCATCCATACGCGGCGCCGGGAGTTTTTTTACTGGGCGGCTGTGATCGCTGCCTTTGCTCTTGGAACAGCCGCGGGCGACATGACCGCGAGCACATTCCACCTGGGATATTCAGGGTCGTCGATCTTGTTTACTGTGCTGTTTGCAATGCCGATCATGGCTTTTACGCGCTTTGGTTTGAATGAGATTTTTACATTTTGGTTTGCCTATGTCATGACGCGCCCGATGGGAGCTTCATTTGCCGACTGGTTCGACAAGCCATTGAGCATGGGCGGACTGGGCTATGGGGACGGCTTGGTCAGCCTTGTGCTGACGACGCTGATCGTTGCCGTCGTCGCCTACCTGACCTTCAGTCGTCAGGATATCAAGGCCAGTTCCTGGCCAATGGGCAAGAGGCCTCAGGCCCGGCGCCTTCGCGGGGAGACCCCGCCGGGCATCGTTTCGACGCCGCCCACATGGGGGCGATGCAGCGTTCCACGCCAATGAACGAAGCAACTGAATCCTGAGCCAGGCATGCGCTGGCCAGCGACTTCACCCTTGCTCTGCTGTCAACAGCAGCATCACAGATGACGCAATCGTCATCTTGGCGTCATGGAAATGGCGTGAATGAACACGTAATATATTTCCAGCTTATTTTCCATGGCGTTCTGAAATCAACATTTCGCGCGAAATGAGCATGCGCGCTAACGCTCTTCAGGTTTGCGTGAATTTTAATATTTTTCAATATGTATGGAATACAATTGATGAAATCGACTAAATTATTGATGATGGCATTATTTTTCGGAACGGCTTTAGCCGCACCATTGGCCAATGCGAGCACCGGTTTTAATTTAGGTGCAAACATTGCGAAAACGACGACATCAGGATATGGAAATTCATCTGATTTCGGATTTACGGCTGGTTATGATTTGAATCAATCGCTAGGGTTGGAGGTGGGTTACGAATCATTGATGGGCTATGAAATGACGATGTGGAGCGTGAGTGGCCTCGGTCGTTATCAACTTACAAACCATATTCATCTCCTTGGACGATTGGGCTTGGCGCATTGGACCGAGAGCCCGACCGGCAGGCACAACGCAAGCGGAACCAACCCCCTGCTTGGCTTGGGGTTGTCCTATGGCTTGACACCGGCAATGAGCATTCGCACCGAATACCAATTTGTACCCAATTCAGGTGGTCTTGGAACAAGTTTGGATACGCTGCTGATTGGTATCAATTATCGTTTTTGAAAAAATGGGAGGCTTGATTTTCTGGGCTCATATTTTTCCTCAATATGAATACGCCTCGAATCAATGAGTGGTTTTTTTGTTAAGTACTCCCAAGCCCCGTGCCGTCCCCCATGTTCCGCCGCCCGCCCGACTGGGCACTCGATGCTCTGGTGCTGCTCATGGCCGCGCTGTGCCTGTTCTGGGGGTTGGGCGGGCCGCCGATACGCGACAACAACG
>NZ_JBTRXV010000035.1:0-40130 GCF_054608695.1 Thiomonas sp. | reverse complement strand
GCGCTGCGTCAGCTCGGCTTCGTCCAGGGGCGTGCCGGGCGGCAGTTTCCCGGTGGCGATGTCCTCTTCGATGGACTCGCGCAGGCGATCAGCGAGGGAAATGCTCTTGTCCATGGGTGTGAATGGAATGCTAGCGGGATCGCCCATCATGAAGGCAAGACGCAGCCTGTTGTGTCCTGGAAAACCCCGTATTGCGGATACAGAGATTTGCACAAAGAATGCAGAATCATCTTTTTTGTATTTTACAGGCCCCAACTTTTGGAATCCACGCCTGGATCCGCCTCCTTGGGCCGTCAAGCCACGGGCTGGAACACCCGGCGCGCGGAGAAGATGCGCCGCTTGAGCGCCGTGGCGCATCTGGCGGACGGCTGCATCTTGCCCGCGGAGCGCATGGTCGAGGCGCTGGAGAGCTGCTGCTGGCGCCCGGCGACCGCGTCGCGCTCGAAGGCAACAACCAGAAGCAGGCGGACTTTCTCTCGCGCAGCTTGGCGCAGGTCGATGCCCGCCGCGTGCACGATCTGCACCTGTTGATTTCGAGCATCAGCCGACCCGAGCACCTGTCGCTGTTTGAGCGCGGAATCGCGCGGCGGGTGGATTTCGCCTTTGCGGGGCCTCAGAGCTTGCGCGTTGCCCAACTGCTGGAGGACGGCAAGCTGGAGATCGGCGCGAGATTCACACCTATGTCGAGCTTGACGCGCGCAGGTTCATCGACCTGAGCCCGCAAGTCGCGCTGGTTTGCGCCGAGAAGGCCGACGCGCAGGGCAACCTCTACACGGGGCCGAATACCGAGGACACGCCCGCCATCGTCGAGGCCGCCGCATTCCGGCAGGGCATCGTCATTGCCCAGGTCAATGCATGGGCCGACGAGCTTGCGCGGGTCGACATTCCCGGCTCCTGGGTCGACTTCGTGGTCGTCGCGGACCGGCCGTTCGCCATCGAACCGCTGTTCACGAGAGATCCGCGCCACATCACCGATCTGCAGTGCTCATGGGGATGATGGCCATCCGCGGCATCTACGAGCGCTACCAGGTCACGTCGCTGAACCACGGCATCGGATACGACACCGCCGCGATCGAACCGCTGCTGCCGACCTATGGCGCATCGCTGGGGCTGAAGGGCAGAATCTGCCGCAACTGGGCGCTCAATCCGCATCCCACGCTGATTCCGGCGATCGAGAGCGGCTGGGTGGAGAGCGTGCATTGCTTTGGCAGCGAAGTCGGCATGGAAAACTACGTTGCCGCCCGCTCCGACGTGTTCTTCATCGGCCGCGACGGCTCGATGCGCTCCAACCGCGTGCTGTGCCAGCTGGCGGGCCAATACGGGGTGGACCTGTTCATCGGCTCGACCTTGCAGATGGACGCCGACGCCCATGCTTCGACCGTGACGCTGGGGCGGCTGACGGGCTTCGGCGGCGCGCCCAACATGGGGCATGACCCGCGTGGTCGCCGGCATCCCTCCCCCGCCTGGCTGTTGCTGATCACCGCCGACGCGCCGGTTGTCCGGGGGCGCAAGTTGGTGGTGCAACTGGTCGAGACGTACCAGAAAGGCGGCGTGCCGGCGCTGGTGGAGGCGCTGGACGCCATCGCGGTCGGGGAAAAGAGCGGGATGCCGATCGCGCCGATCATGATCTACGGCGATGACGTCACGCATGTGGTGACCGAAGAGGGCATCGCCTACTTGTAACAAGGCGCAGGGCCAGGAGGAGCGTCGTGCCGCGCTGGCTGCGATCGCCGTCACGCCGATCGGCCAGCGCTCGGACGCTGCCGTGGCGCGCAACCTTCACGCGCGCGGCATCGTCGCCTATCCGGCCGACCTCGGCGTCAGTCCGCTGCAGGCCAAGCGCTCCTTGCTGGCGGCGCGCAGCATCGAGGACCTGGTGGACTGGTCGGGCGCCCTCTATCAACCGCCCTCACGGTTCCAGAACTGGTGAGGCTGCGCATGCTGCGCTCGGCGGAGGCGCTTCGCCTGCCCTTCGCCGACATGGCGCGCGCGGCACCCTGGACGGCCATGCCGCCGTGGCGCTGTCCATCGAAGGCGCATTCCAGGGCGGCAGCATCGGCGAAGTCTCCGGGGCCAAGATCGCCGGCGCGCTGGAACTGGCCTTGCGCGACTGCGAGGCCGCCCGCCCCGTGCGGCCCGTGCTGCTGCTGGAGACCGGCGGCGTGCGCCTGCAGGAAGCCAACCTACCAGCCCGCTCCAACCGGCTCATGGGAAATCTCGGTTGAGTCCTGCGACGGGCCGTGCTCAGACCCGGCCTTTGTATTCGCCGGTACGGGTGTCGATTTCGATCTTGTCGCCGGTGGCAACGAAGATCGGCACCGGGATTTCCACACCGGTGGAAATCTTCGCCGGCTTGAGCACCTTGCCAGAGGTGTCACCCTTCACGGCGGGTTCGGTGTAGATGATTTCGCGCACCACGGTGTTGGGCATTTCCACCGAGATGGCCTTGCCGTCGTAGAACACCACTTCGACGGGCATGCTGTCTTCAAGGTAGTTGATGGCGTCGCCGAGGTTGTCTTTTTCCACTTCGTGCTGGTTGTACTCGGTATCCATGAACACATACATGGGGTCGGCGAAGTAGGAATAGGTGCAGTCCTTGCGGTCGAGCATGACCTGATCGAGCTTGTCGTCGGCCTTGTAGACGACTTCGGTGCCGCCGCTGGTCAGCAGGTTCTTCAACTTCATTTTCACCGTGGCGGCGTTGCGGCCACCGCGGCTGTATTCGGTCTTTTGCACGACCATGGGATCCTTGCCCACCATGATGACATTGCCGGCGCGGATTTCTTGAGCGAGTTTCATAAATCGGGGGAGAACAGGTGTCTGTTGAAAAGTCAACGCATCATTTTAGCCGGGGCGGGCCAAGACAGTTGACTACAGCGGCAGTATGCGAGCCTGAAGGGTGCGGCCAGCGGTCAGCAGCTGGCTGGCCAGATCGGGCTGGCTGGCCAGGCGGTTGCACCAGGTGCGGGCGTGGCGGCGCAGTTGCGGCAATGCGGCGACGAACCCGGACCAGGCGCTGTCGAGATCGAGGTTGCGGTTCCAGGCCGTCCACAGCGGAATGATGGCGTCGCGCACGTCGGCCGGGGCATCCTTGAGATACAGGTCGAAAAAGGCATCGAGCTTCTTGTCATGCGCGCCGTCTTGCTGGGGGTAGATGTGCCACACCATGGGTCGCGCGGCCCACTGCGCGCGCACAAAGGAGTCTTCGCCGCGCACGATGCAGACGTCGGCCGCCCACAGCAGTTCGTCGAAGCGCTCCTGCGGCATGAAGGGCAGGGCGCAGAGGGTGAGGCTGCCGCGCACCGTGGTCTGGCCGGTGAGCAGTTGCATATGCAGCCAGTCGTTGACGGCTTCGATGATGGGGCCGGGACAGATCCACAGCACGGTGGGACGATCGGCTGCGGCCAGGCTTTGCAGCCAGGACTCCATCTTTGCACGCGCATAGCTGAACAGCACCACGGTGGTGGCATGCTCGGGTGGAGGCGGCAGGCTGAGCGAGCGCAGGGCGATGCGGCGGGCGGCGGGCATGGCCTGCCAGGCGTCGCGCCGGGCCAGCAGATCGGCCTCGCGGATCAGGCCGCCGGTCGCCGGGGTGAAGCCGGGAAAGAAGAACAGCTTGTTGATGCCGCCGGGCTGGGGCGACGGCTTGAGGTGGCTGCCTTCGACCCAGGGTTCGGCACTGAGGTGCTCGAGATTGAACCAGCGCAGGCCCTCGGCACCACGCTGCTGGACGCGTTCCAGGAAGGCTGGGGCCAGCTTGCAGCCAAACAACTCGACCACCACGTCGCCGGGTTCGAGCTGGAGTTGGCGGCCCCAGTTGAACACCTGAACGCCGTCCACGCTCTGTTGTGCCAGGCGCGGATTGACCTGCGGGCAAATGACGCGGAAGGTGTTCAAATCATCGACGAACAGCCGCACGTTGCGGCCATGCTCGTGCGCGAGCTGGCGTGCCAGACGCCAGCCCACGCCGATGTCGCCGAAGTTGTCCACGACATGACAGAACAGATCCCAGGTATCCCGTTGGTTCATCAGCTAGGCGGCGCAGGCGCCGTCGGTTCGAAGGTGAGTGTGTACGACGCACATTGTCGTCGC
The DNA here is from genome assembly GCF_054608695.1 of Thiomonas sp. NCBI lineage: Bacteria > Pseudomonadati > Pseudomonadota > Betaproteobacteria > Burkholderiales > Thiomonas > Thiomonas sp. Next base: position 36,038 of record NZ_JBTRXV010000035.1, on the reverse strand, counting down.
TGTTCACGTCTGGCGGATTTTCGCGATGCGGTGCATGCGCGCCATCCGGGTTACACCTGCCTGCCGGTTCCATCCTTCGGCCCGCTTTCGGCGTCGATGCTGGTGGTGGGTCTGGCGCCCGGCCTGCACGGCGCCAACGCCAGCAACCGGCCGTTCACCGGAGACGGCGCCGGGCCGCTGTTGTACGGCACGCTCACCGAACTGGGTCTGGCGCGGCGCGAGCCGCAGGTGGCCATCACCGATCACCCCTCCAGCATCACCGCGGGCGACGGGCTGGCGTTGCTGAACTGCCGCATCTGCAACAGCGTGAAATGCCTCCCGCCCGACAACAAGCCTCTGCCTGCCGAGGTGCACGCCTGCAACTCCTATCTGGAGGCCGAGATACAGGCCATGCCGCAACTCAAGGTGATCGTCGCGCTGGGCACGGTGGGCCACGGTGCGGTGCTCATGGCTCTGGGCCTGAAGGCGTCCGCAGCCCGCTTCGCGCATGGCGCGCGTCACGAACTGCGCGGCATCACCCTGTACGACAGCTACCACTGCAGCCGCTACAACCAGAACACCGGACGACTCACACCGGCCATGTTCCGCGCGGTGTTCTCCGAGGCCTCACGTGAGGCCGGGGCAGGCCTTTGACCCGTCAAAAAAGATGAACCAGCCACCGGAAATGCCGCGCCCCGCAGCAGACGTCGCCGATGTGGCCGACCCCGAGGCGTTGGCCCGGCAGGTTGCCGCATTGCCTCATCTGCCCGGGGTCTATCGCTATTTCGCGGCCGATGGCACGCTGCTGTACGTGGGCAAGGCGCGCGACCTGAAAAAGCGCGTGTCCAGTTATTTTCAGAAAGACCACGGCGGCACCCGCATCGGCCATATGGTGTCGCGCATCGCGCGGCTGGACACCACGGTGACCGGCTCCGAAGCCGAGGCCCTGCTGCTGGAAAACAACCTGATCAAAACGCAGGACCCGCGCTACAACATTCTGTTCCGCGACGACAAATCCTATCCCTATCTCAAGCTCACCACCGGCCATGCCTTTCCGCGCATGGTGTATTTCCGTGGCGCGGTGGACCGCAGGCATAGCTACTTCGGGCCGTATCCCAGCGCCTGGGCCGTCAAGGAAAGCATTGCCTTGCTGCAGAAGGTCTTCCTGCTGCGCACTTGCGAAGACACCGTGTTCGCCAACCGCAGCCGACCGTGTTTGTTGCACCAGATTCATCGCTGCACGGCCCCTTGCGTGGGGCGCATTTCGAGCGAGGCTTATGCCGCAGACGTCGCCGCTGCAACGCGTTTTCTGCGCGGCGAGCATGACGGCGTGCTGAAGGATTTGGAGCTGCGCATGCACGACCTGGCCGAGCATCTGCGCTTCGAGGAGGCGGCCGTGGCGCGCAACCAGATCACGGCCCTGTCGCGCGTGCTGCACCAGCAGAGCATGGAGGTGGGCAGCGATCAGGATGCCGATATCCTGGCTGTGGTGCTGCAGGGTGGCCGCGCCTGCGTCAACCTGGCCATGGTGCGTGGCGGCCGGCACCTCGGCGACCGTGCCTACTTTCCCAGCCATGTGCGCTGGCTGGATGTGGCGGCGCCGGGTGAGGTTGGCGCAGCGTCTTCCGAGGCACCGTCCCCGGAGGAAGCCGACGATGGTTCCACTGAGGTCTCGAACAACATCGCCGCCTTGCGGGCCGTGCTCGATGCCTTCGTCGCCCAGCATTACCTGGAGTTGCCGTTGCCGCCGGTGCTGGTTTGCAATGTTCCCGTGGATGCCGATTTGATGGCGACCTTGCAGCAGCACAGCGGCCAGCGTTGCCAGCTTGTGACCGCACCGCGCGGCACGCGCCGGCGTTGGCTGGACATGGCGGCGCAGGGCGCGCAACTGGCGCTGGCGCGGCTGCTGGCGGAGGAGGGCGCGCAGCACCACCGCACCCGTGCGCTGGCGGATGCGCTCGGCCTGGATACGCAGGATCTGGACGCTCTGCGCATGGAGTGCTTCGACATCAGCCACACGGCGGGTGAGGCGACCCAGGCCTCCTGCGTGGTGTTCCAGCACCATGCCATGCAGTCGTCGCAGTACCGCCGCTACCGCATCGACGGCATCACCCCGGGCGACGACTACGCCGCCATGCGCCAGGTGCTCACCCGCCGCTACGCCAAGCTGGCCGAGGCGGCCGAGACCCAGCTGGCCAAGCTGCCCGATCTGGTGCTGATCGACGGCGGCCGTGGCCAGGTGTCCGCCGCGCGCGAGGTGTTCGAAGAACTGGGCCTGGACATCGCCCGCCTGGTGGGCGTGGAGAAGGGCGAGGGCCGCAAGGTTGGCCTGGAGGAACTGGTGTTCGCCGACGGACGTCCCAAGGTGACGCTGCCGCCCGACAGCCCTGCGCTGCTGCTGGTGGCGCAGGTGCGCGACGAGGCGCATCGCTTCGCCATCACCGGCATGCGGGCGCAACGGGCGCGCACCCGGACCGGCAGCTCCAAGCTCGAGGACATTGCCGGCATCGGCCCCAAGCGTCGCGCGCGCCTGCTCTCGCGCTTCGGCGGAGTGCGCGGCGTCGCCACCGCCAGCGTCGAAGACTTGATGACGGTCGACGGTATTTCACGCGACTTGGCGCAGAGCATTTATGCCGCCCTGCATTGAACTCCGGATGCGCCACTTCGCGCGTTTTCCCAGGGAAGCGAAGAGCCGTTCTCGGGTTGCCCGTAAGCGCATGACCCTGTGGCATAATTTCACGTTTGGGTGGTTAGCTCAGCGGTAGAGCACTGCCTTCACACGGCAGGGGCCACAGGTTCGATCCCTGTACCACCCACCAGAATCAGCAAAACCCATCAGGGTCAAGCAGGTCAACGGCCACACGCGGTGGCCGTTTTCTTTGGGCGCCGTGTCCGAGCCGAGCGGCGATGCATGTCTTCCTTGCCTTGTCCGAGGACGAATCACAGGTCGAAGCGATCTGCTCAATTCTGGATTCACCTCAAGTCCAAGGTGCAAACTTTTGATCTTGCATCCATTTTTGGGTTTTGTTACGCTGCGCGCTAACCCACGCCATTCACGCCATGCGCCCCCACTTTTGCTCCAAACGTCCAAACAGGGGGTTGCTGTGTTGCTGTCGCTGATGCTTGTGTTCGCCTTGTTCGTGACGGGCGCAGGCGCTGCGTTGGCGGCTGATCGAGACGGGTCGGTTTCGGCGTCTGGCAAGACCAGCAAGGCAATGCCTCATCGCCTGATCCCAAAGAAGCCTTTGGCGAAGAAGCGGCCCGTGGCGCTTGTCAAATCGGCCAAGCGCGGCCGCGTGCACGTTGTGCTGCCAGCACAACGCAACAAGACTGTAGCGCGCGTGAAAACGGCGCGTCACGTGCAAGCTACGGTTCGGCGCGTTGTTGCCGATGAGCCCATGTCCAGAGCCAAGCTGGCGACGTCGGATGATCCGATTGCTTTGCGTTCCGGCTCTGCTCTGGTGATCGATGCGCAGACCAATCAAGTGTTGTTGAGCAAGAACGCGATGGATGTGCGCCCCATTGCATCGCTCACCAAGTTGATGACGGCCGCGGTGATCCTCGACGCACATCTGCCCATGGGTCAGATCATCGAAATCACGGATGCGGACATCGACACGCTGAAGTGGAGTAGTTCTCGTCTGCGTCCCGGCATGAAGTTGAGCCGTGAAGAGCTGCTCAAGTTGGCCCTGATGTCGTCCGAGAACCGCGCCGCCCATGCGCTGGCGCGCACCTACCCGGGCGGCATCGACGCTTTCATGCTCGCCATGAACCACAAGGCCCAGTTGCTGGGCATGACCCAGACCCGCTATATCGACCCGACCGGGCTGTCGCCGCAGAATGAATCCAGCGCGCACGATCTGGCGCTGTTGGTGAAGGCGGTCTACGCCTACCCCTTGATCCGCGAGTTCTCCACGCACGAAAAAAGCACCGTGGACGTGGGCCATCGCCAGCTTCAGTACCGCAACACCGATCACCTGATTTTCAACCGCGGCTGGGACATCCTGCTGCAAAAAACCGGCTACATCAACGAAGCGGGTCATTGCCTGGTGCTCAATGCCGTGGTGCAGGGGCGCAAGGTCATCGTGGTTCTGCTCGATGCCTGGGGCAAATACTCCCATTTTGGCGACGCCGAGCGCATCCGCAACTGGATGGAAACCTCGGGGCGTACCGTGCTGACACGGACCGACCCCTTGCCGGCCGATTCCTCCGTGCGACTGATCCGAACCTCGGTCAACGAGTAAGCCTCAGGCGAGCCCTAAACTCGACGAACCACGGTGCCGCCGTTCTTGGGCCTGTACCCGAGCGCAGCGGAAATGTTGGCCGCCGTATCCATCACCTTCTCGAGCCAATCCTCCTGCAGCCGGTCGGCTGGTGCCGAGAGCGACAGGCCGGCGACCAACTGCCCGGAGTCGTCGTAGATGCCGGCGGCCATGCAGCGCACGCCAAGCTCCAGTTCTTCGTTGTCACGCGCATAGCCCAACTGCCGCACGCGCGCCAGTTCGCCTTCCAGTTGCGCGGCGTTGGTGATGCTGTTGCGGGTGTGGCCAACCAGGCCGGTTCGCAAGGCGTAGGCCTTGACGCGCAGCACATCATCGGAGGCCAGGAAGAGCTTGCCGACCGAGGTGAGATGCAAGGGCGCATGCCCCCCCACGGTACGCACCACCTGCATGCCAGAGCGCTCGCTGTAGGTCCGTTCGATATAGACGATCTCATCGCCCTGTCGCATGCTGAGGTTCACCGGCTGATGCGTCAGTCGGTGTAATTCCCGCATGGGGCCCAGCGCCACGTCGCGCACACTCAAGCGCGCTTTCACCAAGTTGCCCAATTCCAGCAGGCGCATGCCGAGTTGATAGACACCGGGTTCGCATCGATCGATCAAATGCCCCATGGCCATATCGTTCAGAATCCGGTGGGTGGTGGAGGGATGCAGTCCCGTACGCTCGGATATTGTTTTCAGCGGCATCGGCTCCGAGTGCGCGGCCAAGACATCCAGGATGGCGAACATGCGCTCGATGACCTGGATGGTGGGCTGTTCGCGGTTGGCGCTGGTGGATGAAGGCTTCATGGCCTGCATTTTAGATGGCGAAATGGGAGCCTGTCATCCGAAAAGAAGGCCGTTCCGCCCCGATATGCCAGTGCGGGTGAACCTTGCCCATCGCCAATGCCGACACCGATAATGACCTCATGCGACCCAAAGTAGGATTGTTCATCACCTGTCTGGCCGACGGCATGCGGCCTTCCATTCCGTGGGCAGCCACGCGCTTGCTGGAGCATGCGGGTTACGAGGTTGTCGTGCCCATGGACCAGACCTGCTGCGGTCAGCCGGCCCATAACTCGGGCGATGCACACACTGCGCGCTTGCTGGCGCAGAAGTTTCTGGACGAATTCGAGGCCTTCGATTTCGTTGTGGCGCCATCCGGCTCCTGCATGGGCACCATCAAGACGCATTACGCCGATTTGTTCAATGGCCATTCCGACCTGCTGCGCCGCTACGAGCGGCTCCAGCCGCGTCTGTACGAACTCACCGATTTTCTGACCCATGTCGCCGGGCTGAAAAGCCTGCCTGGCGCCTACAGCGGACGGCTCACCTACCACGACAGTTGCTCAGGCCTGCGTGAACTTGGCATCAAGCGGCAGCCGCGCAACTTGTTGGCGCTGCATGCCGGCGTTGAACTGGTGGAGCTTGAGCAGTGCGAACAATGCTGCGGCTTTGGGGGCGCCTTCGCGGTGAAATACGGCAACATCTCGGCGGCCATCGCCGATGACAAATGCGCCCATATTCATGCCAGTGGTGCCGAGGCGGTGGTGATGGGTGACCTGGGTTGCATGCTGCACATCGAGGGTCGTCTGCGCCGTATCGGCGACACCCAAACCCGGGTGTCGCACATCGCCGAAGTGCTGGCAGGCACTGAACCCGGAGACGCATGATGCAAGTGCAGAGCATGCATTTCAAAGCCAGGGCCGGGGCAAAACTGGCCGATCAGCGATTGCAGCAGAACCTGAAAAAGCTCTCGGCCAAGTTCGTCTCGGGGCGCTCGGCGGCTGTGGCCGCATTGCCCGAGTTCGAGGCCATTCGTGCGGCTGCCGTGGCGCGGCGCGACCATGCCCTGGCCGAGTTGGACGTCTGGCTGATGCGCTTCGAGGCCGAGGCCACGCGCCGGGGCGCCACCGTGCTATGGGCTGCGACCCCGGCCGATGCGGCGCAGTTGGTGGTGGACATCGCGCGCAAGCATGGCTGCCGATCGGCCATCAAATCCAAGTCCATGGTGACCGAGGAAATGGCGCTCAACGCCGCCTTGCAGCAGGCCGGCGTGGGCGTCACGGAGACGGATCTGGGCGAATACATCCTGCAGATCAACGACAACGAGGCACCCTCGCACATCATCGCCCCCGTGGTGCACAAGGACAAGGACGAGATTGCCGATTTGTTCGCGCGCGTGCACGACAAGCCGCGCAAGACCGATATCCCCGACATGGCGCGGGAGGCGCGTGAAGTGCTGCGCGAGCGGTTCCTGCAGGCCGATCTGGGCATCACGGGAGGCAACTTTCTCATTGCCGAAACCGGCTCGGTGGCGGTGGTCACCAACGAGGGCAACGAAGGCATGTGCACCATTCTTCCACGGGTGCATGTGGCCATCACCGGGATTGAAAAGGTGCTGCCGACGCTGGAAGACTTCGCCGCGGTGCTGCGTCTGCTGCCGCGCTCGGCCACCGGGCAGACCATCAGCAACTATGTGTCCTTGCTCACCGGGCCGCGCGCCGAGGGCGAGCCGGATGGCCCCGAGCAGATGTATTTCGTGCTGCTCGACGGCGGCCGCAGCGAGCTGCTGGGCGGCGAGTTCCAGGAGATGCTGCGCTGCATTCGTTGTGGTGCCTGCATGAATCACTGCCCGGTCTACCAGAAGGTCGGCGGCCATGCTTACGGCTGGGTGTACCCAGGGCCCATGGGTTCGGTGCTGACCCCCAATTTCGTGGGGCTGGAGCAGGCGCTGGATTTGCCTCACGCGGCAACGCTTTGTGGTCAGTGCGCGGTCGTCTGCCCCATGAGCATTCCCTTGCCGGACTTGTTGCGCAAGCTGCGCGAGAAGCAGTTCGAGCGCGATTTGCATCCTCGTTTCGAGCGCCTCGCACTGCGGGTCTGGGCGTTTGCCGCGCTGCATCCCAGGCTTTACCGCCCCACCAGTGCGGTGCTGGTCTGGATGCTGGCGCGGGTGGGCGGCTCGCGCCAGCGCATCGAGCATCTGCCACTGGCAGCGGGCTGGAGCCGCTACCGGGATTTGCCAACGCCCGCAGGCGGTTTATTCCGCAATCAATTCGCCCGCCGCGGGCCGCGTTGAGCGCACTCAGGCGCCGGTTTCAATAGGCGTAGCGCAAGAACAAGAAGGCGACGTTGCCGTTGTTGGGCGAACCGTTGAAGCGGGGGATGAGCACGCTGTAGAGCGTCAGGTCGCGATAGCCGACGGACAGCAGCGGCAGTGCGATCGGGATGGGAAAATTCTTGGCAAGATCCGCACGCGAGGTGATGGCTGCGGTGTAGCCAGCTCCGAGCTTGAAATCGCCGTCGAAAGGGCGCCACTGCCATTGCTTCGCATAGCCAATCACAGGCTCTGCATTCCAGTGGGAATCGGAAAACACCATGGCATAGACCATTTGGTCGTTGCCATGGGCATCCTCGATGTGTTTGCCCCAGCCCAGGCCCCAGGCGCGGCTGTTGAGTTCAGCACGTTTGGCGGCGGTGTAGGTACCCGGATCGTGCCAGGTGTAGCCAGAGACAAAGGCGTCGGACGTGCCGTTGTCGTAGATGTTGCTGAGGTTGGCGCCGACGCCGTCAGCCCAGCTTTTGACGCTGCCCAGCCCGAAGGCGTGACTGGAAGGAGGGAGCAGGAAAACGATGCTGAACAGGATGGCTAGACAGGCGCGAGGCATGGGCTGGGAGTGCTGCGGTCAAGGCGCGGATTCTAGCCAGCGGCCATCGCTGAAGGCCTCGTTGGGCCGGAAGCGCGATTTGTAGGCCATTTTCTCGCTGGCGGCGATCCAGTAACCAAGATAAGCATGCGGTAAATGCATGGCCCTGGCCTGCATGATTTGCCACAGCACGTTGTAAGTGCCGTAGCTGGCCCCGGCATCGTCAGGTTCGTAGAAGGTGTAGACGGCCGAAAGCCCATCGCACAGCAGGTCGACGATGGACACCATCTTGAGCGTGCCGCGCTTGTCGGTTCCCGGCGCGGGCTTGCGGAACTCCACCAGACGCGTGTTCACCCGGCTTTGCAGCAGGAACTGGGTGTACTGGTCGATGCTGTCCTGGTCCATGCCGCCGCCGGCATGGCGCCGCGCCTGGTAGCGCAGATAAAGCTGGTAATGCTCGGGCACGAAGCCGAGCTTGAGCACAGTGGCCTTCAGACTGGCGTGTCGCGCCCAGACCCGGCGTTGCGTGCGGTTGGGGGTGAAGCGCTGCGCCAGCACCCGCAGCGGAATGCAGGCCTTGCAGTTGTCGCATTGCGGCCGATACGTGAACAGCCCGCTGCGGCGAAAGCCGGCTTGCACCAGGTTGGTGTAGACATCGGCGTGGATGAGGTGGCTGGGCGTGGCCACTTGCGAGCGCGCCTGCAGCCCGGGCAGATAGCTGCAGGGGTAACTGGCAGTCGAATAGAACTGCAGTGTGGTGAACGGAAGTTCTTTCGGATGGGTCACAGCCAGGGGGCGCAGTCGCGCTGGAACTGTGACCGATCATACTGCCATGAAGGCGGGCCGGGCTTGACCAGGGCCTGCCCGAGGATTTGCAGAAACACCGGCCGCGGCCAGGGCCCGGCCCCCATGTTCGCGAGGTGCGAGGTCTGTTGCTGGCAGTCGATGGGGCCGAGTCGATGCCGCAGGCAAAAGCCGCACAAGGCCATGAGCAGAATCTTGGAGCCATCGCTCACGCGGGTGAACATGGATTCACCGAACACCATCCCGCCGCGCGCCACGCAATACAGCCCGGCGACGAGTTCGCCGGCGCACCAAAGCTCGAAGCTGTGCGCCTGCCCGCGCGCATGCAGCGCGCTGTAAGCGTCGACGATGGCGGGCACGATCCAGGTCTCGGCCGTATCGCGGCGCGGGGCGGCACAGGCCAGCATCACACGCCGAAAGTTGCGGTCGACATGCAGGCTGTAATCCGCGTTGTCCATCACGCGCCGGGCCGATTGCCGCAGCGAACGCCGCACCTTGAGATCATGGGGCGCGAGCAGCATGCGTGGGTCGGGGCTCCACCACATGGGGGGCTCGCCTGGACCGAACCAGGGGAAAATTCCCTGGCTGTAGGCGGCCTCCAGGCTGTCGGCATCGACCCGCCCGCCAACCGCCAGGAGCCCCGGAAACGGAGCCTCTGCAGGCAGTGCCTGATCGGCCGGCGGGAACGGATCGCCGGGTCGTAAACGGACGAGGGGCCAGTTCATCGGGGGGCGGGATTTGCCGGATTCCGGCGCCGTGCGCAGCAGGCGGGTATCAGGCGGGCAGACAGGGCGTGCATGCACTATTCTCACTTGAAGTCCAAGATTTGGAATCCCGTTCCTGCCACCCATTGGTTCACACCGTCAGCCATGTCGCTCTACCAACTTGAAAACATACGCCCCGAGGTGGCCGCCGATGCCTTCGTTGCCGGCACCGCGCGGGTGATCGGCCGTGTCAAGCTGGGTCTTGGCGTCAGCGTCTGGTATGGCGCCGTACTGCGTGGCGGCAACGAACCCATCGTCGTTGGCGACAACAGCAATGTGCAAGAAGGCGCTGTACTGCATACCGACCCCGGTTTCCCGCTGACGGTTGGTGCAGGGGTGACCATCGGCCATCAAGCCATGCTGCATGGCTGCGCCGTGGGCGCGGGCAGCCTCATCGGCATCCGGGCCGTGGTGCTCAACGGCGCTCGCATCGGCCGCAACTGCCTGGTGGGCGCTGGGGCGCTCGTGACCGAGGGCAAGGAGTTTGCGGATGCGATGCTCATCCTCGGCTATGAGCGATCCGCTCGGCCGCCCGAAGGAGAGCGACGTCCCTCCCGGAGGGACCGCGCGCAGCGCGAGGGTGCAAACATGAGCGATCCGCTCGGCCGCCCGAAGGAGAGCGACGTCCCTCCCGGAGGGACCGCGCGCAGCGCGAGGGTGCAAACATGAGCGATCCGCTCGGCCGCCCGAAGGAGCAAAGATGAGCGACACGCTGTTCAAGTTCATGCTCGGGACTGGTCATGTACGTGGCGTGGTGGTGAGGCTGCAGTCGACTTGGCAGGAGATGCGCCGGCGGCGTCAGCACGATGCGCTGGTGCAGAGCCTTCTCGGGGAAATGACCGTGGCCTCGGCCCTGTTGGCTGGCAGCTTGAAGTTCGATGGCACCTTGATTCTGCAGATTCAGGGTGATGGCCCGCTGCAACTGGCCGTGGCTGAGTGCCAACCGGATTTCGGCCTGCGCGCGACCGTCAAAACCGAAGGGCTCTCAGCGCAGGCGGCGAGCTTGCCCGAACTCGCCAACGCCCATGGCCTGGGGCGCTGCGTCATCACCTTGGACCCGCGCAACAAAATGCCCGGCCAGCAACCTTACCAGGGCATCGTCTCGCTGGCCGATGCCGACGGCGAGGCGCTGGGCAGCATGGCCACGGTGCTGCAGCAATATCTCGCCCAGTCGGAGCAAATTCCGTCCTGGCTCATCTTGGCCAGCAACGATGAGGCGGCCTGCGGCTTGCTGCTGCAGCGCATGCCGGACTCAGGCGGCAAGCTGGGCGCTGCGAGCAGCGAGGAGCAGGCCGACGAGGATTTTTCGCGGGCCGTGCACCTGGCGTCCACGTTGTCGCGCGATGAGTTGCTGCGGGGCCTGCCCGAGGAACTGCTGCACAAGCTGTTCTGGCAGGAAGAGCCGCGTGTGTTCAACCCCCAGGCGCCGCATTTTCACTGCACCTGCTCCAAGCTGCGGGTGGCCGACATGCTGCGCATGCTGGGCCAGGGTGAGGTCGAGTCCGTGCTCAAGGAGCAGGGCGAGGTCGATGTGACTTGCGAGTTCTGCGGGGCTCAATATGCGTTCGACCTGGTGGACGCAGCCCAACTGTTTCGCCCCGAAGTCAACCAGCCTCCGGCGCCACCGCAGCGGCAATAGCTGCGGTGCGGAGCAGATGCTCTCCAGCTCGTTGCGGGCGATGCCGACTGCGGCCAGCGCGGCGGCCATGACCTCCAGCCAGGTCGCGGCTGTGACCTGCAGCGTGGCCTACAGCGCGCGTGCGGCGCACGGCATCAGTGCCGCGGCTTGGGTTTGGCGGTATTGGCGGCTGGCTGCGAGCCGGTGGGCGAGGTCGGCGGCAGTGGACTGGAGGCTGGCAGCACCTGCACGAAGATCTCATCGGGCTTGACCATGCCCATCTCGCGCCGGGCGCGATCCTGCACCGCCTGCATGCCATGGCGCAGATCGTGCGCCTCGTCTTCCAGGCGCTGGTTCTGTTGGCGTGCCTGGTCGTTGGCCTGGTGCTGGGCCTCCAGGTTGACGCGCAGTTGCCGCACCTGCGGCCAACTGCGTTCACCGAACCACAGCGGCCACTGCAGCAGCAGCAGCACACCCAGCAAGAGCATGGTGACCCAGCGCATGGCTCGCACGTCCGACGCCGTTGTTGCTGGCTGCAGCCGTGCTCAGCGCAGGTTGTAGAACGTGGCGCGGCCGGAAAAGCGTGCCACGTCGCCGAGGTTTTCCTCGATGCGCAGCAGCTGATTGTACTTGGCGATGCGGTCCGAGCGCGACAGCGAGCCGGTCTTGATCTGCCCGGCATTGGTGGCCACGGCGATGTCGGCAATCGTCGTGTCCTCGGTTTCGCCCGAGCGGTGCGAAATCACCGAGGTGTAGCCGGCGCGCTTGGCCATCTCGATGGCAGCAAAGGTCTCGCTCAGGGTGCCGATCTGGTTGACCTTGATCAGGATGGAGTTGGCAATGCCCTGCTCGATGCCGCGCTTCAGGATTTCCGTGTTGGTGACGAAAATGTCGTCGCCGACCAACTGCACCTTCTTGCCCAGCGTGGTGGTCAGGTGCTTCCAGCCGTCCCAGTCTTGTTCGGCCAGGCCGTCCTCGATCGAGACGATGGGGTATTTGCCAATCCAGCTTTCGTACAGGGCAACCAGCTCGGCGCTTTCCAGCACCAGGCCCTCGCCTTCAAGGTGGTATTTGCCATCCTTGTAGAACTCGCTCGCCGCTGGGTCCAGCGCGATGGCCACCTGCTCGCCGGGTTTGAAGCCAGCTTTTTCGATGGCCTCGACGATGAGTTGCAGCGCTGCCTCGTGGCTTGCCACGTTTGGCGCAAAACCGCCTTCATCGCCCACGGTGGTGGGCATGCCGCGGTGGTGGATGATGCCCTTGAGCGCATGGAACACCTCGGCGCCGTAGCGCAGCGCTTCGCGGAAATTGGGCGCGCCCACCGGCATGATCATGAATTCCTGCATGTCCAGGGTGTTGTTGGCATGGGCGCCGCCGTTGATCACGTTCATCATCGGCACCGGCAGCTCGCAGGCCGAGAAGCCGCCGAGGTACTGGTACAGCGGCACGCCGGCTTCTTCCGCCGCCGCCTTGGCCACGGCCATGCTCACCGCCAGCAGCGCGTTGGCGCCGAGGCGCGACTTGTTCGGGCTGCCGTCGAGCTCGATCAGGGTGCGGTCGAGGAAGGACTGTTCGGACGCGTCAAGGCCCATCACCGCCTCGGTGATTTCGGTGTTGATATGTTCGACGGCGCGCAGCACGCCCTTGCCGCCATAGCGCTGCACATTGCCGTCGCGCAGTTCGACCGCTTCGCGCGTGCCGGTGGACGCGCCCGAGGGCACGGCGGCGCGGCCGAGGAAGCCGGTTTCCAGCACCACATCGCATTCCACCGTGGGGTTGCCCCGGCTGTCGAGAATTTCGCGGGCGTTCAGGTCGACGATTGCACTCATGGGATCTCCAACGTTGTTCGGTTTCGGGGGTTACGAGGGGGTCTTGGCCACCGCGCCGCGGTGACCCGGCTCAGCGCAACTGATCTTCGAGATAGCCGCGGCGCTTGACCACGGCGTCGAGCTCTTTCAGGCTCTCCAGCAGGGCGCGCATGTGTTTGAGCGGCACGGCATTGGGCCCGTCGGACAGCGCATGCTCGGGGTCTGGATGGGTTTCAGCGAACAGGCCGGAGATGCCCGCCGCCACCGCGGCTCGTGCCAGCACCGGCACGAACTCGCGCTGGCCGCCGGACTTGTCGCCCATGCCCCCGGGCTGCTGCACCGAGTGCGTGGCGTCGAACACCACCGGGCAGCCGGTGTCGCGCATGGTGGCCAAGGCCCGCATGTCCGACACCAGGGTGTTGTAGCCAAAGCTCACGCCGCGCTCGCAAGCCATGATCTGCTGGTTGCCCACGGCGCGTGCCTTGTCCACCACATTCTTCATGTCCCAGGGCGCGAGGAACTGGCCCTTCTTGATGTTCACCGGCTTGCCCTGGCGGGCGACGTTCTGAATGAAGTTGGTCTGGCGGCACAGGAAGGCCGGGGTCTGCAGCACGTCCACCACGGCGGCCACATCGGCCAGCGGCGTGTCTTCATGCACGTCGGTGAGCACCGGCACGCCGATCTGCTGCTTCACCTTCGCCAGGATGCGCAAACCCTCTTCGATCCCCAAGCCGCGGAACGACTTGCTCGACGAGCGGTTCGCCTTGTCGAACGAGGACTTGAAGATGAAGGGGATGCCGAGGTCGGCGCAGATGGCTTTGAGCGTGCCGGCCGTGTCGATGGCGAGTTGTTCGCTCTCGATGACGCAGGGTCCGGCGATGAGGAACAGCGGCTGCTCGGGGCCGACTTCAAATCCGCAGAGTTGCATGGTGCTTCAGGCGTGGGCCGCGGCGCTCGGCGCGGTGATGTTGGCCGCCCCAATCTTGGCCTGGCGGCGTGCCAGCGCGGCCTGGACAAAGGCGGTGAAGAGGGGATGGCCGTCGCGCGGGGTGGACTTGAACTCGGGATGGAACTGCACACCCATGAACCAGGGATGCACGCTTTGCGGCAGCTCGACGATTTCGGTCAGGTGCTCGCGCGTGGTGTAGGCCGAAATGACCAGGCCCGCCTGCTGCAACGCGTCCAGGTAGCGCACATTGGCCTCGTAGCGGTGACGGTGGCGCTCGTTCACCGTGTCGCCGTAAATGGCGTGGGCGAGCGAGCCGGCTTGCACCTGCGACTCCTGCGCGCCCAGGCGCATGGTGCCGCCGAGGTCGGACTGCTCGCTGCGCTGGTGCACCGCGCCGTCCCTGCCCTGCCACTCGGTGATGAGGGCGATGACGGGGTGGGGCGTGTCGGGGTCGAACTCGGTGCTGTTGGCGTGGCTCAAGCCGGCCTTGTGGCGGGCGTATTCGATGGTGGCCACCTGCATCCCTAAGCAGATGCCCAGATACGGAATGCGCTGCTCGCGGGCATATTGCGCCGCCAGGATTTTGCCCTCCACGCCGCGCTTGCCGAAGCCGCCCGGCACCAGGATGGCATCGAAGGCGTCGAGCTGCTCGATATTGCCCGGCTCCAGGGTTTCCGAGTCGAGATAGGTGATGGCCACCTTGGCCGCGTTCTTGATGCCGGCGTGGCGCAGCGCTTCGTTGAGCGATTTGTACGAGTCCGACAGATCGGTGTACTTGCCCACCATGGCGATGCGCAGGTTGTGGCGCGGGTGGGCCTCGGCGGCCACCAGTGCATCCCAGGCGGACAGGTCGGCCGGGCCGCCGACGAGCTTGAGCTTGTCGCAAATGAGCGTGTCCAGACCCTGCTCGTGCAGCATGCGCGGAATCTTGTAGATGCTGTCGGCGTCCCACACCGAAATGACGGCTTCCTGCGGCAGGTTGGCGAACAGCGAAATCTTCTCGCGCTCGTCGTCCGGAATCGGCCGGTCGGCGCGGCACAGCAGGGCGTCGGCGGTGATGCCGATTTCGCGCAGCTTCTGCACGCTGTGCTGCGTGGGCTTGGTCTTGAGCTCGCCGGCGGCGGGAATGAACGGCACCAGCGTCAGGTGGATGAAGGCGCTGTGGTGGCGCGGCATGCGCAGGCTCATCTGCCGCACCGCTTCCAGGAAGGGCAGGGATTCGATGTCACCCACCGTGCCGCCAATTTCGACGATGGCCACTTCCGCCTCGTCGCCGGTGCCGACACCGGCGCCGCGGCGGATGTATTCCTGGATCTCGTTGGTGATGTGCGGAATGACCTGCACCGTCTTGCCGAGGTATTCGCCGCGGCGCTCCTTGCGGATGACGCTGTCGTAGATCTGCCCGGTGGTGAAGTTGTTGGTGCGGCGCATGGAGCGCCGGATGAAGCGCTCGTAGTGGCCGAGGTCCAGATCGGTCTCGGCGCCGTCGTCGGTGACGAACACCTCGCCGTGCTGGAACGGCGACATGGTGCCGGGGTCGACGTTGATGTAGGGGTCGAGCTTGATGAGGGTGACGTTGATGCCGCGCGACTCGAGAATCGCGGCCAGTGAGGCGGCTGCGATGCCCTTGCCGAGGCTGGACACCACACCACCGGTGACGAAAACGTATTGGGTCATGTCGCCGTAATGGGCCGGTAAACACGCATTATAGGAAGGCGCCTGCGTGCCTTTCCGCGCCGCAGCGCAGGGCCGCGCCATGCAGCGTCTTGGGCCTCAAGACGCCGTCAGTTGCCGCACCAACGCGGCGATGGCCTCGGCCGTGGCCTGCGGCTGCTCGAAGGGGAACAAGTGGCTGCCGCCTTCGATCCAGCGCAGATGCGTGCCGACCAGTTGGCGCGTCGCAGCCAGGCCGGCCATGCGCAATTCTTGCGAAGCGGTGCCGCCGATGAAACCCACCGGCACGGCAGGCGGGCGGCGCAGCAGGCGGCCCAGGCGATGCGGCAGCGTGGCGTAGATGCGGGCCTCGATGTCGCGCTCGAAGGCGAGCACGCGCTGACCCCCGAGCTGCCGGGTGCCGGCTTCGGCGTAATCGGCCAGCATCTCGGGGTCCCAGCGGGCAAAGCCGGGCTTGCTGGCGAAGTGCGCAAACACGGCCTGCACATCGGGCCATTCCTGCCGCCGCCGCAGCGCCGGAGCGACCGGGGCGAAACGCCGGATCAGCCCGCTGCGCTTGCCGAACCACAGCGCACTCGCACGCCAGCCGGCGATGACCGGGGAGTCCAGCAGCACGACGCAGCGCGCCAGTTCGGGGTGAGCGCGGGCCAGCATCAGGCTGAGAAAGCCGCCGAGCGAATGACCGACCAGCACCGCCGGGCGGCCCTGCGCGCGCGCCTGCACGAAAGCGAGCAATTCGCGCTGCAGCTGCGGCCAGCCATCGCTGACGGGATGCGCAGGGTCATGGCCGAGCCGGGGCGGGGCCTGAACCTCGAAGTGCGCGCCCAGCATGGCGAAGAGCTTGCGGTAGCTGCCCGCAGGAAAGCCGTTGGCGTGGGAGAAGATCAGCAGGGGGCGGGCGTCAGGGCCGGGGTCGGAGCTTGCGGATGGGGAGGACATCGGTTGCGGCGATGATCGGTGAACGATCGCGGGTTGCGGCAGCCGGCTTCAGTCGGCCGGGTTTTCGCGTGCGACGACTTGCAGCGCGTAGAGCAGGTCGAGCGCATCGCGCGGGCTCAAGGCGTCGGGGTCGACGGCGGCGAGTTGTTCACGCAGCGGGTCGGGTTTGCTGGCGCGTGCGGGGTCCAGCGCTTTGTCCAGTGCGTCATCCAGCGGTGCTGCGGGTGCGAACAGGTCGAGTTGCGCGAGCTGTGCGCTTTGCGCCTGCTGCAGGGTTTCGAGCCGGCGGCGTGCATCGCGAATCACCGCCTGCGGCATGCCGGCCAGTTGCGCCACCTGCACGCCGTAGCTGCGGCTGGCGGGGCCGGGTTGCACCTCGTGCAGGAAGACGATGCCGTCGCCATGCTCGGCGGCGCTCACATGCAGATTGATGGCCTCCGGGTGGCTGGTCGGGAAGGCGGTGAGCTCGAAGTAATGCGTGGCGAACAAGGCGTAGGCATGGCAGCGCTCGTGCAGGTGCGCGGCAATCGCCGCTGCCAGCGCCAGGCCGTCGAAGGTGGAGGTGCCGCGTCCGATTTCGTCCATCAGCACCAGGCTCTGCGGCGTGGCGCGACGCAGGATGGCGGCGGCCTCGGTCATTTCCACCATGAAGGTGGATCGGCCGCCGGCAAGGTCGTCACCGGCGCCGATGCGGGTGTGGATGGCGTCCAGCGGGCCGATGCGCGCGGATGTTGCCGGCACGAAACTGCCGCAATACGCCAGCAGCGCGATCAGTGCCGTTTGCCGCATATAGGTGGACTTGCCGCCCATATTCGGGCCGGTGATGATGTGCGTGCGGCTTTGCGGCAGCAGCACGCAGTCGTTGGGCACGAAGCGCTCCACCTGCGCCTGCACCACCGGGTGGCGCCCGCCACGAATCTCGATGCCGGGCAGCGCCGTCAGCTCCGGGCAGACCCAGTTCCAGGTCTGCGCGCGCTCCGCCCAGGCCGCCAGCACATCCAGCGTGGCCAGCGCCCGCGCCGCCCGCTGCCAGGGGCCGACGGCCGCCTGCAGCGCCGTGACCAGCTCGGCGTAGAGCGTGCGCTCGCGCGCCAGGCCGCGGTCTTGCGCCGACAAGGCCTTGTCCTCGAAGGTCTTGAGCTCGGGCGTGATGTAGCGCTCCGCGCCCTTCAGGGTCTGGCGGCGGCGGTAGTCGGCCGGCACCTTGTCGGCCTGGCCGTGGGTGACTTCGATGGCGAAGCCGTGCACCTTGTTGTAGAGCACGCGCAGGTTGGCAATGCCAGTGCGCTCGCGCTCGCGCGCTTCCATCTGCAGCAGCCAGGCGCTGCAATCGCCGCTGATGCTGCGCAGCTCGTCCAGCTCGGCATCGAAGCCGGTGGCGATGACGCCGCCGTCGCGCAGATTCAGCGCGGGCGGGTCGGCCAAGGCGACATCCAGCAGCGCCAGCGGCGCGTCTGGCAGGCAGAGCGCCGCGTGCTGCGCCGCCAGCAGCGGGTCGTCGAAGCTGGCAGCCAGCGCCATGATCTCGGGCAGCTTGCGCAGGGTGTCGCGCGCTGCGGCCAGCTCCCGCGGGCGCACCTGCTGCAGCGCCAGGCGCGAGGCGATGCGTTCCAGATCGGCCAGTCCGCGCAGCGCGGCGCGCAGCTCTTGCCACGGGCCCGCGTGCAGGGCGGCGATGGCCGCATGGCGTCCGCGTGCCACCCGCTGGTCGCGCGCGGGCGCCGCGAGCCACTGGCGCAGCAGCCGGCTGCCGGCGGGGGTCTGGCAAACGTCCAGCAGGGACATGAGCGTGGGCGCCGGCTCGCCGCGCAGCGTGAGCGTGAGTTCGAGATTGCGCCGCGCCGTGGCGTCGAGCTGCACGGTGTCGTCGCCGCGCTCCACCTGCAGGTCGGTCACATGGCTGAGCAAGCGTCCCTGCGTCTGCTCGGCATAGCTCAGTAGTGCGGCGGCGGCGGCATGGGCACGTTGCAGGCCTTGCGCGCCAAAGGCCTCCAGCGACTGCACGCCGAGCTGGCGCCGCAATTTGTCCAGCCCCGCGCTGGCGTCGAACTGCCAGGGTGCGCGCGGGCTGAGCATGGCGCCGGACGGGCGGCTTCGCGCATCCGCGCTGGCGGCCGTACCGGGCAGCGCGGTTTGCAGCGCCGCCGGCACCGGCAGGTCTTGCGGCCACAGCACTTCGGCCGGCTGGATGCGCGCCAGCCAGGAGTCCAGCTCCTCGGGGGCGCATTCGGCCAGGCGCAGTGCACCGCTGGTCAGCACCAGCCAGGCCAGGCCGAGCTGCGGTTCGCGCCGGGATGCTGCGGGTGCAATCGCAAGCAGGGCGCAGTCCGCCTTGTCGTCCAGCAGCCCGTCATCCAATCGCGTGCCGGGGGTGACGATGCGCTCCACCCGCCGTTCCACCGGCCCCTTGCTGGTGGCCGGGTCGCCCACCTGCTCGCAAATGGCGACCGACTCGCCCAGACGCACCAGCTTGGCCAGGTACGTGTCCAGCGCCTGCACCGGCACCCCGGCCATGACGATGGTCTGCCCGGCCGACTGGCCGCGCCGCGTGAGCGTGAGGTCGAGCAGCCGCGCGGCCTTCTCCGCGTCGGCGAAGAACAGCTCGTAGAAGTCGCCCATGCGGTAGAGCACCAGCACGTCGGGATGCTGCGCCTTGATGCGCAGGTATTGCTGCATCATCGGGGTGTGCGCCGACAGCTCGTCGGTCGGCGCGGGCAAGGGGGCGCGAACCATGGCAGGCGCTGCCGTCAGAACGGTGCGCTGTCGTCCGCGGCTTCGGCGGGCTGGGTGATGGCTGCGGTGGCGGTTTGCACTGCCGTCGCGCGCATGCGCTTCGGCGCCGCTTCGGGAGCGCTGCGGTCGGCTTGGGCGTAGGGCTTGAGCAGGGTGACGAGCTGGGCGTAGATGCGCGGACTGCCGGTGACGAGTTCTTCGCGGTGGAGGAAGTCGGATTCGCCGGTGAAATTGCCCACCAGGCCGCCGGCCTCGGTGACCAGCAGCGAGCCGGCCGCCACGTCCCAGGGTTTCAGGCCGATCTCGAAAAAGCCGTCGTAACGGCCGGCGGCGACATAGGCCAGGTCGATGGCGGCGGCGCCCGGGCGGCGCAGGCCGACGCAGCGTTCGGCCACCTTCTTGAACATCTCCAGATACGTGTCGAGGTCGTCGCCCTTGCGGAAAGGAAAGCCGGTGCCGATGAGCGCTTCTTCCAGCCGGGTGCGTTTGGACACCCGCAGGCGCCGGTTGTTGAGGAAGGCGCCGCCGCCGCGGCTGGCGGTGAACAGCTCGTCGCGGGAGGGGTCGTACACCACTCCGTGCTGCACCACACCCAGGTGGGCCAGGGCGATGGACACGGCGTAGACCGGCATGCCGTGGATGAAGTTGGTGGTGCCGTCCAGCGGGTCGATGATCCACTGGTAGTCGGAATCCGCCCGGCCGTGGGTGGTGCCGGTTTCCTCGCCGAGGATGCCGTGCTGCGGGAAGGCTTTGAGCAGGATGTCGATGATGGCCTGCTCGCTGGCGCGGTCGACTTCGGTGACGAAGTCGCGCGCGGACTTTTGCGTCACGCGCAGCAGGTCGAGGTCGAGGCTGGCGCGGTTGATGATTTTGCCGGCATCGCGCGCAGCGCGAACGGCAACATTGATCATGGGATGCATGGTGGCGGCGAAGGACGCGACAATGGCGCCTCGAAAAGGAATGCTCGGGTGGATGTGAAAGAACGAATGCAGACGCAGGATTTTATCGGAGGGGGTGTGCCCGCCACGCCGGATGGTTCAAGCGCCTGCGCGCAGCCGCTGTTCGTGCTCGTGAACACCAGCCATCCGGGCAATGTGGGCGCGGCGGCGCGGGCCATCAAGACCATGGGTTTCGCGCATCTGGCGCTGGTGGCGCCGCGCTATGCGGATGTGCTGCAGCAGCCCGAGGCGCTGGCGTTCGCCAGCGGCGCCGACGATGTGCTCGCCGCCACCCAGATCAGCGCCAGCCTGATGGACGCTGCCGGCGATTGCGGCGTGCTGGTGGCGCTGTCGTCGCGCGTGCGCGACTTCGGCCCGCCGCTGCACGGCCCGGAATGGCTGCCGCAGTTGGCGCGGCAGGCGGCTGAGCAGGGCCGGCGCGTGGGCTTCGTTTTCGGCAGCGAACGCTACGGCCTGGACAACGACACCGTGTACCGCTGTGACGCCCTGCTCAGCCTGCCGGCCTATTCGCAATACGCCTCGCTCAACCTGGCGCAGGCAGTGCAGATCGTGGCGTGGGAATGGCGCAAGGCTGTCGGCGCCTTCAACCTGCCGCCGGGGCCGCCGGCCGAGGTGGCGGCCACCCAGGCCGAGGTGCAGGGCCTGCTGGATCATGCCGAACGGGCCTTGGTGGCGCTGGGTTATCTGGACCCGGCCGCGCCGAAAAAGCTGCTCCCCAGGCTGGCGCGGCTCGCCACCCGGGCGCAACTCACACAGCAGGAAGTGCATATCCTGCGGGGCATTTGCAAGGCTGGGCTGGAGCGCTTGGCGGTTGAACGCCCCCAGGCCGCTGCCATGCGGCGGCTGCCCCCCGAGGGGGATGAGAAAACTTGGGGCTGAGTGCCGCGGCTCCAAGCCTGCCGGCGCAGGCTTGGACGGCACGAAGGCCAGCCGACTCTGGTGGCTGGCGGCCCTGCGTTTTCTCAGGAGCGAGTCGGCAAGCCCGGCGCGCAGCAGACCGACCCGCCAGATCACGAGACAGCGTCGCGCGCGCCGGATTGAGCCGCCGCCCAGCGCCGCATGCGGGGCTCCAATACACTCGACTCCCGCTCCGAAAGCTTCTTTCCGACTCCATGTTCCAGCACTTGCGCGAAGATATCCAGGTCATCCTCGAACGCGACCCCGCGGCCCGCTCGCGCTGGGAGGTGCTGACCTGTTATCCCGGCCTGCACGCACTCATGCTGCACCGCCTGGCGCATGGCCTGTGGCGGCGCGGCTGGCATTGGCTGGGGCGCTGGATTTCGCACTGGGGGCGCTTCCTCACCGGCATCGAGATTCACCCTGGAGCGAGCATCGGCCGGCGCGTGTTCATCGATCACGGCATGGGCGTGGTCATCGGCGAGACGGCCGAAATCGGTGACGACTGCACCATCTACCAGGGCGTCACGCTCGGCGGCACCTCGCTGTACAAGGGCGCCAAGCGTCACCCCACGCTGGAGGCCGAGGTGGTGGTGGGCGCGGGCGCGCAGGTGCTCGGCGGCTTCACCGTGGGGCAGGGCGCGCGCATCGGCTCCAACGCAGTGGTGGTGAAGGCGGTGCCGGCGGGGGCCACGGCGGTGGGCAACCCGGCACGCATCATCCAGAAAGAGGCCGAGCTGGAACGCGAGGCCACCGCGGCGCGCATGGGCTTCTCGGCTTACGCGGTGATGCAGAACGGCGACGACCCGCAGGCCAAGGCCATTCTCGGCCTGATCGACCACGCGGCGCGGCTGGAACATCAAATCGCGCTGCTCTGGCGGGAACTGGAACAACGTGGCGTTTGCCCCGCGGGCGTTTGCCCGCCGGAGGCCTTGCGCGAGGAGCATTTCGATAAGGGCGAGTTGGAAAAGCTGGTGAAGTGACACCTCAGTTGTCACACCTCGCTCGCCACTTCAGCGGGTCGCAGCCCAGGTTGCCAGGGCGCCGCTGCCCGGCAGCATCACCGACCACAGCAAGTCCAGGTTGAACCAGGATTGGCGCAGCGCGCGCAAGCCCCAGTAGCGGTAGACCAGCCTGGCGATGCTGCCGCCCGTGGCCAGCATCGCCAGGGTATGCACGGCCGCCCCGCGCCGCGCCTGCATGCCGTTGGACACGGCCAGCAACCAGCCCATCCCCGGATTGATGCCGTGGTAGACGCCCAGGGCCACAACCACAGCCAGGCGATGACGGACCCGGGCATGGGGCTTGTTGTTCAGACCGACGGGAAGCAGAACGAATCGGTCGAGCAGTCGCCGCCTTCGAGCCGGATCTGGCGGGCCGAGTAGCCGTCGGGGAAGCGCACGAAATAGTCGTTGTCGAGCGCCATGCCGCCCTCGGGGTTGATGTCCACCTTCACCTGCGCGCCGGGCAGGGCGGCGCCGTAGAACTGCCGGTCCCAGGTGCTGTAGAGCGAGTTGGTGAAGGACACGCGCTTGCCATCCCGACTGATTTCCAGCATCTGCGGCGCTCCGGCGAAGGCCGTGCCGCTGGGATGGGGGGTGCGCTGGACGATGCCGCCGAGATGCACCGGGCCGGCCAGTTTGGGCGTCATCGGGTCGGTCACGTCGTACTGGCGCAGTTCACCGGTGCCCCAGCAGGCGACATAGAGGAAGCGGTCGTCGAGTGAAAGGTCGATGTCGGTCACCAGGGGCGGCACGGCGCCGAAGGGTTTGAGCAGATCGGGCAGTTGCTCGGCGCTGGCCGGCTCGGGTGGAATGGTCGCGGTTTTCTTGGCATGGAATGTGCCGTTTTTCTCGCGCCGCCAGGTCCAAATGGAGCCTTCCAGGTTTTGCGTGTCGACCACCACGCCAAGGAAGCCGTAGTCCTTGGTCGGCTCGTGGGCCGGGCGCACTTCCAGCGCCATCTGGTGGTTGGCGCCAATGTCGATGGTCTGCAGATGCTGGCGTCCGCGCAAGTCCCAGAAATGCAGGCAATGGCCGTAGCGGTTGGCCAGCAGGTCTTCGCCAACCAAGCCGTTTTCGAATTGCGGCGGCAGGCCCCACTCGCTCGACACCATGGAGTCGTCGGGATGTTCCACCAGAAGTCGTAGCTCATGCGCTGCGGGCCGCGGTCGAGTTCCCAGCGGCCGAGGATCTCGAAGTTCTCGCAGTCCATCAGGAAAATGCCCGGAGGGCCGTCGGTGCAGCCTTGCAATCCGGTCGTGGGGCTGGCATCCAGACAAAGCGAGAGCCCGTTGCCGAATCGGCAATGCGGGTTAATCCGGGGGTGGGCGACTGCGAGCGTCAGCTACGGATTCAGGCGGCAGGGCGACGTTCGACCGCAAGCGTCGTGCCGCCTGCATGCAGCCACAAGGCCTGGGCGCGGTGCGCTGCGCCACCTGCAGGCGCGTCCAGATCCCAGTCGGACAAAACCTGGCGCAATTGGCCGTGGTCCCAATGCTCGCGCGGGCGGTGGGTGTGGCCGTGGATCATCCAGGTGCTGTTGGCGGCCTGCAGCCAGCGTGCGGCTTCGGCGGGGTCGGCATCGCTCCAGGTGTCCATGCGGCTTTGTGCGGCGCGGCTTTGGGCGCGCATGGCCGCGGCCTGCTCGATTCGCGCCTGAAGCGGCTGCGCCAGGAACCGGGCCTGCCAGTCGGCACTGCGGCAAAGCGCGCGCCACTGCAGGTAGGGGGCATCGCTGATGCATAGCGCGTCGCCATGAGTGAGCAGGATTCGCTGCCCGGCGAGCACCAGCACGCAAGGGTCTGGCAGGAGAGGGGCGTCGCAGCGGCGGGCAAAGCCTGGCTGCAGCAGGAAGTCCCGGTTGCCATGCATCACCCGCACGGCGTGGCCGCTGGCGGCGTAGGCGGCCAGGGCGGCGCAAACCTGGTGGTGGGCATCGGGGGGGGCAGCGTCGAGCAGGTCGTCGCCGACCCAGGCTTCGAACAGGTCGCCGAGGATGAACAGGGCATCCGCGGCCAAGGCCTCTCCACGCAGCCAGCGCAGAAAGCCGGCCGTGGTGACGGGCGCCTCGGGGCCGAGGTGCAGGTCGGAGACGAAAGCAAGGCGCCGCCACGCGGGCGGCGCCGTCAGATCGACAAAGCGCTCCGGCAAAGTCTGCAGGAGCGGCTGTGGGTGCGACTCAGACTTCAACGGCTTTGAGGATCACCACGTCTTCGAGCGGCACGTCCTGGTGGCCACCCTTGCCGCCGGTTTTCACGCCCTTGATGGCATCCACCACATCCTGGCTTTCCACCACGTGGCCGAACACGGCATAGCCCCAGCCCTGGGCCGAAGGCGCGGTGTGGTCGAGGAAGGCGTTGTCGGCGACGTTGATGAAGAACTGCGCGGTGGCCGAATGCGGGTCATTGGTGCGGGCCATGGCCAGGGTGTAGCGCTTGTTCTTCAGCCCGTTGTTGGCCTCGTTCTGGATCGGCGCCTGGGTGGGCTTTTGCTTCATGCCGGGCTCGAAGCCGCCGCCCTGAATCATGAAGCCGTCGATCACGCGGTGGAACACGGTGCCGTCGAAGTGGCCGCTCCTCACATAGGCCAGAAAATTGGCAGCGGATTTGGGAGCTTTCTCGGCGTCGAGTTCGATGCGGACGACGCCTTTGTTCGTGTGCAGTTCAACCATGATGGTCCTTGTTTACTTGAGAAGAATGGCTTGTTTGATGACGACCGGCGTGACCGGCACGTTCTGCATCGGGCCGTCGTTTTGCGTGGCGACCTTGGCGATGCGGTCCACCACGTCCATGCCCTTGATGACCTGGCCGAACACGGCATAGCCATGGCCGTCGGGTTGAGGATAGTCGAGCGAGGCATTGTCGACGAGGTTGATGAAGAACTGCGAGGTGGCCGAGTTCGGGTCGGAGGTGCGCGCCATGGCAATGGTGTCCCGCAGGTTCTTCAGCCCATTCTTGCTTTCCAGCGGAATCGGTGGGCGAGTAGGCTTTTGCTGCATGTTGGCGGTGAAGCCGCCGCCCTGGATCATGAAGCCGGGAATGACGCGATGGAAGATGGTGCCGGCGTAGAAATCGTCCTTCACGTATTGCAGGAAGTTGGCCACGGTCTTGGGCGCACGTTGCGGGTCGAGCTGGATCTCGATGGTGCCCAGCGTCGTCACCAACGCCACGCGGGTCGGCGCTTCGGCGCGAATGGGACGGGCGATCGGCAGGGTGCCGCCAAGCACTGCGGCGGCGCCCAGCAGCAGCCAGCGACGTGAACGGACGAGACCGGTTGACGAGGTCGATGCGCGAGGGAAAAAAACGGTCATGAAAGCACTCCAGCGTGGAAAAGTCGCCACTGGCCGTCCTGCTTGGCCCAGTAGTCGTGGTGGGTGATGGGTTTGGGCAGTTGCTGACCGCCGTATTGCACGACCAGCAACTTGTGTTCGTCCTGGTAGTAGAGCACCGTGGCCTCGGCCAGTTCCGGACGCGGCGTGGTGGCCGGGCCGCCAGGGAGGGCAGGGGCTTGGACCAGCAGCTTGCGCACGCGGGCGCGCTGCGCCGCCATCTGCGCCGGCGTGAGCCACTGCACGCGCGAGGTGATGACCACGGGGGCGGCTCCAGGTTCGATGCGCGTCATGAGCGAGGGGATGTCGGGGTTGGACAGCACCACGCAACCATCACTGTCCAGCGGCGGGCGGGCGTAGCTGGTCGGCGGCACGCCATGCAGCCAGATGCCGCCGCCGGTGCGGCCCAGCAGCCGGTCCCAGGCGTTCGGATGGTTCAGCGGCATGGCGCCGGCGCCATAGGTGGCATTCAGCCAGCGCCGGCCCACTTCGCGGGTGATGAAATAAATGCCCAGCGGGGTTTTCATGTCCCCGGCCCGCTGCTGGTCGGTGCCCAGCTTGCCCTGGGTGATGTCGTCGTTCGCTTCGAGTTGCAAGGAGCCGCTGGCGGTGCGCCGGAACAAATACAGCCGCGACCGGCTGGTATCCACCAGGATGGCGTGCTTCACCCCGGGTGCCGGCGCCTGGGCGAAGGCGCGCAGCCGCTGGCGGCCTTCGTTCACCAGCGCCGCGAGCCGAGCCGACTGTGCCAACTGTGCCGCATTGCCGGGCGCGGCGGGCACATCGGCAAAGTGCCGAAGCCGGCCGGCTTCAGCTTGCAGCAAGTCGCCGCACAGCAAATGGGCCAAGGCGAAATTCGAATATCGCTCAGCCAGCAAGCCACTGCGGTGCAGCGCCTCGCGCAGCCGCCCTTGGGCGACGAGCTGATCGATCGCGATCAACTCGACTTCGGCGCGATCGTCGAAGCCCTGGCGCATCAAAGCCTGCGTGTCTTGCCCCAGCAGCGAGCGCGAGGTTGCGGGCGCGGTGATCTGCGCGACGCTTTGCGACGGTCCTGGCGACAGCCCTCGATGGACGAAATCGGGCTGGAACTCCTCGGCGCGCACCCCCATGCTGACCAGCAACACGGTCAGCAGCCAAGCCAAGACCTGGGCGATATGGCGGCGCCGGGTTCGCAGGGGTTGGTTCATGCGTGGCAGCGACTTGGGTCAGGGCCTGGTGGGCGGTGAGTCTGCGCTGACGGCAGCTTCAAACGCTCAGGCCGCGATTTCCTGCACGATCAGCCAGCGCCCGTGCACGCGCTGGAATTGCAAGGTCTTGGGGCTGTCGAAATTGAGCAAGCCCGAGGTGTAGATCTGGCGGAAGCGGGCGGTGGCTTTGTCGCCATTGACCTTCACCTGCAGGTGCTTCACATCCACCGTGATCTTGGCCTTGTCGCCGATGCGGGCCTTGCGCTGCGCCATCCAGGCGCTGCGCGGCTCGTTGCCGGGGGTATTGAAATCCGGTGCATAGCTGCCGAAGTAGGCGCTCAGGTTTTTCGACGCCCAGGCATGCGCCCATGCATGCACGGCAGCCTCCACCTGCGCCTGGCTCGTGTCGGCCGCGCCAGCCTCCGGCTTGGCCTCGGCAGCCGCTGGTTTTGCAACGGGCTTGGACGCCGCTTCCACAACGGGTTGGATGGCAGGTGCGATGGCTGCTGCCACCACGGCTGGTTTGGGCGCTGGCGCCGGCCGAGCCGCGGCAGGCGGTTTCGCCAAGGTGCCTGGCGCTGGCTTGACCGTCTCGTGCGGCGCTGCATCGGCCGCCACGACGGCTGGCTTTGCCGCCGCCTGTGGCTTCCCGCCCTTGCTGAACAGCTGGCGTATCAGTGCCAGTTTGGTCTGCGTGGCGCCGTTCTTGCCGCCGTCGAGTTGGAGCGCTTTTTGGTAAGACTGGCTGGCCAGTTTGGCGTACACATCGCCCAGGTTCTCGAACGCCGTGGCGTAGCTGGGGTTGGTGCGGATGGCCATGTCCAGCGCAGCCCGGGCCTTGTCGTACTGGCCTTGCTGGGCGTACAGCACGGCCAGGTTGTTGTAGGGCTCGGGCAACTCGGGGTATTGCTCGGTGAGCTGGGTGAAGGCCTGGATGGCGTCGGCCGTCTTGTGCTGTTCGGTGAGAATCACACCGCGCAGAAATTTGTATTGCGGATCCTTGGCGTTGGTGGCGATCAGCGCGTCGACCCGCGTCAGCGCTTGCGCCAATTTGCCCGAGGCAACGAGTTGCTGCACCTCCGCCAGGCTGTCGGCATAGGCCGCTGCAGGGACGGCGCTGCATGCGAACCCCGTCGCAAGCCCCAGTGCCGCCAGCAGGTGCGTCAGTTTGCGCAGGAGCGGCTTGGTCTGGGAGTGGTGGGTGTGCATGGGTTCAAGTTGGCTCGGGCTGTGCTAAGTTTTTGATTTTATCCGGGCCTGCCTGCCGGCTCGCCCCATTCCTCCCCATCCATGCAGCCACCGCCTGTCGCATCCGGTACTCCCGGCGCGACAGGCGGCACGACATTCCATGACCTTGCAGATTTACAACACGCTGTCGCGCGAGAAGCAGCCGCTGGCCCCCATCGACCCTGGCCATGTGCGCCTGTATGTCTGCGGCATGACGGTGTACGACTACTGCCATCTCGGCCATGCGCGGGTGATGGCGGTGTTCGATCTGGTACAACGCTGGCTCAAGGCGCGTGGCCTGCGCGTCACCTATGTGCGCAACATCACGGATGTGGACGACAAGATCATCCGCCGCGCGGTTGAAAGCGGCGTGAGCGTGCGCGAACTCACCGACCGCTTCATCGCCGCGATGCACGAGGACACCGACGCGCTGGGCATCGAGCGCCCCACGCACGAGCCGCGCGCCACGGATTACGTCCCGCAGATGCAGCAGCTCATCACCCGCCTGATGGACAAGGGCCTGGCCTACCAGGACACCGCGGGGGATGTGGACTACGCCGTGCGCGCCTTCCCCGGCTACGGCCGGCTCTCGGGCAAGTCGCTGGATGAACTGCAGGCCGGCGAGCGCGTGGAAATCGACCGGGCCAAGCGCGATCCGCTGGACTTCGTGCTGTGGAAGCGCGCCAAGCCCGAGGAGCCTGCCGAGGTGCAATGGGCTTCGCCCTGGGGCGAGGGACGGCCGGGCTGGCATATCGAATGCTCGGCCATGAGCTCTGCGCTGCTGGGCGAGCATTTCGACATCCACGGCGGCGGTGCCGACCTGCAGTTCCCGCATCACGAGAACGAAATCGCGCAGAGCGAGGGCGCCAGCGGCAAGCCCTTCGTCAACCTCTGGATGCACAACGGCTTCGTTCGGGTGAACGACGAGAAGATGTCGAAGTCGCTGGGCAACTTTTTCACCATCCGCGACGTGCTCAAGCTGTTCGACGCCGAAACCGTGCGGTTTTTCATCATTCGCGCCCATTACCGCAGCCCGCTGAACTACTCGCAAGACAATCTGCACGACGCCCGCCATGCCCTGGCCCGGCTCTACACCGCGCTGCAGAACTTTGCCGATGTTCCCGCCACGCTGGACTGGCGCCAGCTGGCGGCGCAGCGCTTCGGCGCAGCGATGGACGACGACTTCAACACCCCGGAAGCCCTGGCCGTGCTGTTCGAACTCGCCAGCGAGGTCAACCGCAGCGCCAGCGCGGAACTCGCCGGCCTGCTCAAGGGCCTGGGCGGCACGCTCGGCCTGCTGCAGCAAGTGCCGCAGCGCTTCCTGCAGTGCGGGGCGAATCAGGTCGACGCGGGCTGGATCGAGACGCAGGTGCAGGCCCGTGCCGCCGCCAAGAAGGCGCGCGACTTCGCCCAGGCCGACGCCATTCGCGCGGCGCTGCTGGCGCGCGGCATCGTGCTCGAAGACAAGCCAGGTGGCGTCACCCTCTGGCGCCAGGCCTGAGATGGCAACAGCGAAAGCCACAACCACGACGCTCCCCGCCTACTGGGACGAAGCCTGCGCTCAGTTGATGCGGGCCGACCGGGTGATGCGCAAGCTCATTCCGCAGCACCGGGCAACGCAGCTGCAAAGCCGCGGCGACGCCTTCCAGACCCTGGCGCGTTCGGTCGTCGGTCAGCAGATTTCGGTCAAGGCGGCGCAATCGGTGTGGGAGCGGCTGCTGACGCAAGTCGGCGAAGTCACGCCGCACAGCATTCTGGCGCGCGAGATCGCGGCGCTGCGGCTGGCCGGGCTGTCGCAGCGCAAGTGCGAATACCTGCGCGACCTGGCCGCCAAGTTCGATGCTGGCGAGGTTCACCCCGGGCAGTGGGCCGAGATGCCGGACGAGGCCATCATCACGGAGCTGGCGGCCATCCGCGGCATCGGCCGCTGGACGGCCGAGATGTTTCTGATGTTCCACCTGATGCGCCCGGACGTGCTGCCGCTGGACGATCTGGGTTTGCAGCGCGGCATCAGCCTGGGCTATTTCTCTGGCGAGGCCGTCAGCCGCAGCGAGCTGCGCGAGGTGGCCGCCGCCTGGGCGCCCTGGCGTTCGGTCGGCACTTGGTATATTTGGCGCAGCATCGACCCGGCCGTGGTCGACTACTGAATCGCATCAACATAGAACCGACGCCAGCTGCGCGGCAACCATCTGCCCGCCATGCATGGCGCTTCCGCCGCTTCAAGCGGACGGAATTGCGAAGGGGTTGAACCATGAGTAAAAAAGTTTTTCTCGACTTCGAGCAGCCGGTTGCCGAACTGGAAACCAAGATCGAAGAGCTGCGCTATGTGCAGGACGAGTCGGCCGTCGACATTTCCGAAGAAATCAGCCGCCTGCAGAAAAAAAGCCAGCAGCTGACCAAGGATCTGTACGCCAAGCTCTCGCCCTGGCAGGTCACGCAGATTGCCCGCCATGCCCAGCGCCCCTACACGCTGGACTACGTGGCGCAGATGTTCACCGATTTTCACGAATTGCATGGCGACCGCCACTACGCCGACGACCTGTCCATCGTCGGCGGCCTGGCGCGCTTCAACGGCCTGGCCTGCATGATCATCGGCCACCAGAAAGGGCGCGACACGAAGGAACGCGCGCTGCGCAACTTCGGCATGACCAAGCCCGAGGGTTACCGCAAGGCGCTGCGCCTGATGAAACTGGCCGAGAAATTCAGCCTGCCGGTGTTCACCTTCGTCGACACCCCCGGCGCCTATCCCGGCATCGACGCCGAGGAGCGCAATCAGTCCGAAGCCATCGGCCGCAACATCTTCGAGATGGCGCAGTTGCAGGTGCCCATCATCTCCACCATCATCGGCGAGGGCGGCTCGGGCGGCGCGCTGGCCATTGCCGTGGCCGACCATGTGCTGATGCTGCAGTACTCGGTGTACTCCGTCATCTCCCCCGAAGGCTGCGCCTCCATCCTGTGGAAAAGCGCCGAGCGCGCGCCCGAGGCTGCCGAGGCGCTGGGCCTGACCGCCCACCGGCTCAAGGCGCTGGGCCTGATCGACAAAATTGTGAACGAGCCCATCGGCGGCGCGCACCGCGACCCGCTGGCCATGACCGCCAGCCTCAAGCGCGCCCTGGCCGAGAGCCTGCGCCAGTTCCAGGGCATCAAGCCGGCCGATCTGGTGAAGCAGCGCTACGACCGCCTTTGCGCCTTCGGCAAATTCCAGGACACCAAGTCCACGCGCTGAAACTCGCTGCGAACGGGCCCCGTCGCGGCGGCTCGATGCTTCCTTCAACCATGTCATCCACCATGCCGGCTGCCCAAGGTTCGCAGGCTGATCCGGCCTTGGTCGCCTTGCGCGGCTTCGTGCGCCGGCATGCTGCTTTGGGCGCGGCCCCGGCCCCGGTCGCCATCGCCTTCAGCGGCGGTGCCGATTCCACCGCGCTGCTGTTGGCGGCTCTGCAACGCTGGGGGCCTGCGCGCCTGCGTGCCTTGCATGTGCACCACGGTTTGCAGTCTGGCGCCGATGCCTTCGCCGACCATGTGCGCAAGCGGTGCGCAGCCTGGAACATGCCGTGCACCGTGCTGCCGGCGCAAGTGCAGGTGCAGCGTGGCGACAGCCTGGAGGACAAGGCCCGTGATGCCCGCTATCAGGCCTTGGGCGAGGCTGCGCGGGGGCTGGGTTGCGACTGGCTGCTGCTCGGCCATCAGGCCGACGACCAGGCCGAGTCGCTCTTGCTGGCCTTGCTGCGTGGTGCCGGTCCCAAGGGTTTGGCGGCCATGCCCGAAGCGACGCAGCGCGACGGCTTGTGGCTGGGCCGACCCTTGTTGGCTTGTTCCGCCGAGGCACTGCGGCAATCGCTCGATGCTCGAGCGCTGCCGTATCTGCGCGATCCGATGAACCATGATCCGGCGTTTCGCCGCAGCCGCATCCGGCATGAACTGCTGCCGGTCATCGCCAGGCTGGAGCCAGCCTGGCGCAGCACCCTGGCGCGCTCGGCGGCGCTATGCGCCCATGCCGCGGCCAGCATCGAGGAGATGGCCGCGCTCGATCTCGCCCGATGCGCCGCCCCCGACGGCTTGGGTCTCAGCGCACTGCGAGAGCTAAGCGACGCCCGCCTGGGCGAAGTGCTGCGGTTGTGGCTGCGGCGGGCCGGGCTGCGCAGCAACCATGGGCAGATCGACAACCTGCGGCGGCAGGTGCGTGCCACCGCGCGCGGCGCCATGGGCTTGCAGGT
Source organism: Thiomonas sp. (assembly GCF_054608695.1). NCBI lineage: Bacteria > Pseudomonadati > Pseudomonadota > Betaproteobacteria > Burkholderiales > Thiomonas > Thiomonas sp. The sequence continues at coordinate 4,043 of NZ_JBTRXV010000035.1, read as the reverse complement.
GCGGCTGGGGGCAGCGACCCTGGAGCGTCGGGGCGGCTGCTTGGTGCGGGTGGTGTCGGCGGACTGAGCAGAGCGTCCCGCTGCGGCCTTGCCGCCCCAGGGGGATGCAAAACGACAAGCGGCCGCGAGTTTCCCCCATGCGTGGGGGAACGCGCTGCCTATAATTTCCGGCTTTCCGCAGCGGGCGCACACTGAGGGTTTGCGCGCCTTCTCGTTCCCTTCCAACACAATCATGGCGCTCATCGTCCAGAAATACGGCGGTACCTCGGTCGGTTCCGTCGAACGCATCAAGAACGTCGCGCGCCGCGCCATCAAATGGGCCGATGCCGGGCATCAGGTCGTGGTGGTGGTGTCGGCCATGTCGGGTGAGACCAACCGGCTCATCGCCATGGCCCGCGAAATCCAGCCCGACCCCGATCCGCGCGAACTCGACGTGGTGGCCTCCACCGGCGAGCAGGTCAGCATCGGCCTGCTGGCCATGGCGCTGAAGGCGCAGGGGCGCGAGGCGCGCAGCTACACGGGCTTTCAGGTCGGCATCCGCACCAATAGCGCGTTCACCAAGGCGCGCATCGAATCCATCGACCAGACGCGCATGCGCGCCGATCTGGATGCCGGCATGATCGTCGTCGTCGCCGGTTTCCAGGGCGTGGACGATGCCGGCAACATCACCACTCTGGGTCGTGGCGGCTCCGACACCTCGGGCGTGGCGCTGGCCGCGGCGCTGGGCGCCGACGAATGCCTGATCTACACCGATGTCGATGGCGTCTACACCACCGACCCGCGCGTCGTGCCGGAGGCTAGCAAGCTGTCCACCATCACCTTCGAGGAAATGCTGGAAATGGCCAGCCTGGGCTCCAAGGTGCTGCAGACGCGCTCGGTGGAATTCGCCGGCAAATACCGCGTGCGCTTGCGCGTGCTCTCCAGTCTCACGCCCTGGGACATTCCGCTGGAGCAGGAAATGCGCAGCGGCACACTCATCACCTTCGAGGAAGACCAGACCATGGAACGAGCCGTCGTCTCCGGCATCGCCTTCGCCCGCGATGAAGCCAAGATCACCGTCGTGCGCGTGCCCGATCGCCCGGGTATCGCCTACCAAATTCTGAGTGCGGTGGGCGGCGCGAACATCGATGTCGACATGATCGTGCAGAACCAGAGCGTCGACGGCTACACCGACTTCTCTTTCACCGTCGGCCGCGGCGACTACGCCCGCACGCTGGACATTCTCAAGACCAGCATCCAGGCGCATATCGGCGCCAAGGACATCATCGGCGACCCGAAAGCCTGCAAGGTGTCCATCGTCGGCGTCGGCATGCGTTCGCACGCCGGCGTGGCCAGCAAGATGTTCCGCACGCTGTCGGAGGAAGGCATCAACATCCAGATGATTTCCACCTCGGAAATCAAGGTCTCGGTGCTGATCGAGGAGAAGTACCTCGAACTGGCCGTGCGTGCCTTGCACAAGGCGTTCGACCTGGACGCGCAGGCGTCCTGAGCGCCGGGTTATCCGGCCGCCGGCCCGTGGTCCGTGGCCGGCGGCGCGGCTGACGCGACAACCGCCGCCGCGACCGACGCCACAACGGCCGGGAATTCCACCCGCACCCGCAGCCCGCCGAGGGGTGAATCCAGCAGGCTGAGCTGGGCGCCGCTGCGTTCCGCCACGCTTTGCACGATGGCCAGGCCCAGGCCGCTGCCGCCGGGTGGCGCGTTCTCGCGGCGGTAGAAGCGATCGAACACGCGCGCGCGGTCGTCCACCGGAATGCCGGGGCCGGAATCGTCCACTTCGAGCACGGCCCGGCTGCCTTCGCGCCGCACCCGCACGTCCACCTGCCCGCCCGCCGGGGTGTAGCGCAAGGCGTTGTCCACCAGATTGCGGGCCAGCATGCGCAGGCCGTTGGGCGGGGCTTGCACGGTGAGTTCCTCGGCCTGCTCCAGCCCGGCGTCGACGCCGCGTGTTTGCGCCAGTTCCAGCGTGTCGGACAAGGCCAGTCGCGCGGCCTGGGTGAGCGAACTGGGCGCGGCGGCTTCCTGGCCACTGGAGTCGGCGCGTGCCAGGGCGAGCAGTTGCTCGACCAGATGCGTGGCGCGGTCCAGGCCCGAGCCCAGGCGCTGCAGTGCGACCTGGCGGGTGGCCTCGTCCTGCGCGCGGCCGAGCATCTGGATCTGCACCTTGAGCGCGGCCAGCGGCGAACGCAGTTCGTGGGCGGCGTCGGCCACGAACATCTGCTGCGTGTCGAAGGCCTGGCGGGTGCGTGTGAACAGGCCGTTCATGGCGCGCACCACGGGTTGCATTTCCTGCATCACCGGTTGCGGGTCGATGGGGTCGAAAGAGGTGGCCGCCCGGTTTTCCAACTCCTGCGACAGCGAGCGCAAGGGCTTGAGCGAACGCCGCACCACCCAGGCCACGGCCAGCAGCAGGAGCGGGGCGATCAGCAACATGGGCCAGACGGAATTGAAGGCGAAGGTCAGGGCGAGGGCACGGCGGCTGAGCAAGGGCTGCGCCACCTGGATGGTGCGGCCGCCGGCCTGCATGGAAAACACGCGCCATTGCTGCGCGCCGACATCCACATTGGCATAGCCCAGCACCGCCTGATCGGGCAGTTCCAGCCGCGGGCGCGAAACATAGATGCGCTGGCCGTCCGGGGCCCAGACCTGCACCACATAGTCCACGCCGTTATGGTCGTCGGCATTCGGGCCGAAGCCAGGCAGGCCGAGGTCGCCGCTGGCCAGCGACAGGGCGAGTTGCTGCAGGTGGTAGTCGAACACCGCATCGGCTTCGCGCATGGCGCTGTTGAACACCACCACGGCCTGCACCAGGGCGGCGAGCAGCACGGCCGCGGTGAGCAGCACCAGCAATTGAGCGCGCAGGGATTTCACGCACCGCCTCCCTCATCGCCTGCGTCGCCGCCGACATCGCCGGCGCCGCGTGCCGTGTCGGCCGGATCGGCCCCTGTGCCGCGATGCGTCGCCGGGGCTTCGCGCGAGATCACGTAGCCCATGCCGCGAATGTTGCGGATGAAATCGGCGCCCAGCTTTTTGCGCAGGCTGTGCACATACACCTCCACCGCGTTGCTGGAGATCTCGTCTTTCCAGCTGTAGAGTTTTTCTTCGAGCTGGGTGCGCGAGAGAATGACGCCGGGGCGTGCAATCAGCGCTTCCAGCACCGCCCATTCGCGCTGCGAGAGTTGCGCCGGCTGGCCCTCGAAGGTGGCTTCGTGGGTGGCCGGGTTCAGGCGCACCGGGCCGTGCTCGAACACCGGCTCGGCTCGGCCGGCGGCGCGGCGCAGCAAGGCGCGGATGCGGGCCTGCAACTCGTCGAGGTCATACGGCTTGAGCACATAGTCGTCGGCCCCGGCATCGAGCCCGGCGATGCGGGCCTGCACCGCGTCGCGCGCGGTGGCGATGAGCACCGGGGTGCGATCGCGCCGGGCGCGTGCTTTTTTCAGCACCTGCAGACCGTCGAGCCGGGGCAGGCCGAGGTCGAGCAGCACCAGGTCGTAATGCTCGGTGCTCCAGGCGGTGTCGGCCATCTGGCCGTCGCGCACCCAGTCCACCGCGTAGCCGTCGCCGCGCAGCGCGTCGAGCACGCTTTCGCCGATCATGGCATCGTCTTCGACAAGCAGCAGGCGCATGGGGATGGCGGAGTATGGGCGGAATTGGATTGTGCCGCAGCGGTATGCACTGCAATATCGCGCCGCTGCTGAGAGGGTGTGGACGAAATGATCTAAGGCGTCGCCCTAAGCGGCCACAGTCTGGTGGCGAGGATACGCGCTTCGGCCAACCAGACCCATGCGAGGGGAGTCCAGTTTGACCGGTCATGGTGTGCCATGAGGCGGCGAGCGCGCTCGTTCCAGGCATGCGTGCGCTCGACAACCCAGCGCTTGGCCTGCACGACGAAGCCCCTGGGGACGCCCTCGGGCCGCAGGGGCCGTTGCGCGTCTTGCCACGTGCCCGTGCTGCGGTGGCGCGCGATGTCCACGCGGATGCCGCGAGCCTCTTCGATGGCCACAGCGCATGTGCCGCCGTCGGCGTAGAGCTTCTGCAGTCCG
>NZ_JBTRXV010000034.1:0-40370 GCF_054608695.1 Thiomonas sp. | reverse complement strand
CAGCGCGCTGGCCGGGCTCTGCTCGCCGAACATCAGCGGATGATCCGGCGCGCAGACGATGCCCAGCGGGTGCGCCGCGAACGGCTCGGACCGGGTTGCGATTTCTCGCGGCGGCCGGCCCATGATGGCCAGGTCCAGGTCATTGCGCTGCATCTGCGCCACCAGCTGCTCGCGATTGCCCACCACCAGCCGCGCCTCGATATGCGGATGCTCCTCGCGGAACAGCTTGAGCAGGCGCGGCACGAAATACTTCGCCGTGCTCACCATGCCGATGGTCAGCCGCCCCGACTCCAGGCCGCGGAACCGGGCCAGCGCGTCCTCCGCGTCCTTGAGGGTTGACAGCATGCGCCGCGCGTACACCAGCAGGTATTCTCCAGTCATGGTGAGACTGACGGATTTGCCGCTGCGCTCGAACAGCGGCAAGCCCACTTGCAGTTCCAGATCGCGGATCTGCATGGAAATGGCCGGTGGCGTCAGGTGCAGGTCTTTCGCCGCCTTGCCGAAATTGAGGTGGCGGGCCGCGGCTACAAACACGCGCAACTGGCGCAGGGTGATGTTCTTCATCAGAAATCCTGAACTGAGAATCAAGAAATCGTGAATTTACCTTAAGTCACTGTGGGCTTATATTTGTCGACACGGCTGTTATACCCAAAACAGCGGCAATCCCAAGGCATGCCGGGCAGCGCTCAAAACACGAAGCTGCGCCCGAACCGTTGTGAACGGGCTCAAAGGGCAACCGATGAGCTTTTACCGCAGTCGCAGTGTTCTGTTCATGCGAGTCTCCGTTAATTCTGGCTGCGGGCTTTTTCAAGGGCCCTGAACCGTCTCACGAGGTGACGGGGTGACGGTTCAGGGCCTTTGAAAAAGCAGTTCGGAGCCGACCGCAATCAGCGGCGTCAGCCATCAAGCTCTCGCCGGATCGCCGGGCGCAGAACTGGAGCCCGACAAGACAGTACCCAACAACCGGCGCAACGATCCAACCAGGACGATTGCTCCGGCCCAGGCCGCGAACCATGCCCTGCAACTGGCCATGCCAGATCGGGCTTGCCTCGCGGCCTCACGGATCTGCGGGAAACCGCGGAGTCGAACCACGACGGGCCCTGCCACCCCGATACGAACCTGGAGTCACATCATGCAGCAAGGCCGCACCACCATTTCCAAATTCCTCATCGAGCAGCTCCGCGGCGCGGAAGACCAGGCCGACCTGGCCGCCTTGCTGATCGACGTCACCGCCGCGGTCAAGGCCATCGCCTCGATGACGGCCAAGGGGGCGCTGGGCGGCTTCCTCGGCTCGCTGGGCAGCGAGAACGTGCAGGGCGAAGTGCAGAAGAAACTCGACGTGCTGTCGAACGACGCCATGATCCAGTCCTGCGAATGGGGCGGCCTGGTGGCCGGCATGGCCTCCGAGGAAATGGACGACCCCTACACGCTGCCCAAGGAGTTCGAACGCGGCCCCTATATGCTGGTGTTCGACCCGCTGGACGGCTCCTCGAACATCGACGTCAACGTCTCGGTCGGCACGATTTTCTCGGTGCTGCGCCACACCAGGATCGGCGATCCCACCGTGGCCGATTACCTCCGCCCCGGGGTGGAGCAGGTGGCCGCCGGCTACGCCATCTACGGCCCCTCGACCATGATGGTCATCACCGTGGGCAAGGGCACGCACGGCTTCACCCTCGACCGCGAAATCGGCAATTTCGTCCTCACCCATCCCGACCTCAGGATTCCCGAGGACACCAACGAATACGCCATCAACAGCAGCAACGAGCGTTTCTGGGAACCGCCGGTGCAGCGCTACGTGGCCGAGTGCAAGGCCGGCAAGACCGGCGACCGCGGCCGCGACTTCAACACCCGCTGGATTGCCTCGATGGTGGCCGATGTGCACCGCATCCTGATGCGCGGCGGCATTTTCATGTACCCCAAGGACGCGAAAGACCCGAGCAAGCCCGGGCGCCTGCGCCTGATGTACGAAGCCAACCCCATCGGCTTCATCATCGAGCAGGCTGGCGGCGCCGCGTCCACCGGGCGCGAACGCATTCTCGAAGTGCAACCCAGCGCGTTGCACCAGCGCGTGCCGGTGATGCTGGGCTCCAAGAACGAGATCGAGCGCCTGGAGCGCTATCACCGCGAATACGATTGCGGTGCTGACAAGCCCTTTGCTTCGCCGCTGTTCAAGGACCGCTCGCTGTACAGCAGCGGCGACGTGCGGATCTGATGCGGCTTGCCCCGTTCGGCATACCCCATCCGGCCCCCACATCTCAGACCGCCCCACACCGCAGTCAACCACATCCCACCTGCGCAAACTCCGGTCTGCGCAGGCTGCCCTCCGGCTTTCCTGATTCTCTTCTCCGCACCTTCACGCCATGTCAGCCAAACACCCCATCATTGCCATCACGGGCTCGTCGGGAGCCGGCACCACCACGGTGATGCGCAGTTTCCAGCACATTTTTCGCCGCGAAAAGCTCACGGCGCAAATCGTCGAGGGCGACTCCTTCCACAAGTTCAACCGGATGGCCATGCGCGAGGAAATGAAAAAACAGGAAGCCGACGGCAACCTCAATTTCAGCCACTTCGGACCCGACGCCAATCTGCTCGGCGAGCTGGAAGGCTTGTTCAAGACCTATGGCGCAACGGGTGGCGGCAAGGTGCGAAAATATATCCACGATGCGGGCGAGGCGACCGAGTTCGGGGTCGAGCCGGGCAACTTCACCGATTGGAAAGACATCGCTCAAGGCTCCGACCTGATGTTCTACGAAGGCTTGCATGGCGGCTATGCCGACGGCACCATCGACGTGGCCAAGCAGGTCGATCTGCTGGTGGGCGTGGTGCCCATCATCAACCTGGAATGGGTGCAAAAACTGCACCGCGACCAGGTTCAGCGCGGCTATTCGCAAGAGGCGGTGATGGACACCATCCTGCGCCGCATGCCGGACTACATTTACCACATCACGCCGCAGTTCTCACGCACCCATGTGAACTTCCAGCGCGTGCCCACGGTGGACACCTCCAACCCTTTCATCGCCAAAGACATCCCGACCCTGGACGAGAGCATGGTGGTGATCCGCTTCGCCGATCCGCATGGCATCGACTTCCCCTACCTCATCTCCATGCTGCACGACTCCTGGATGACCCGCCCCAACACCCTGGTGGTGCCGGGCGGCAAGATGGGCCTGGCGATGCAGCTGATTTTCACCCCCATGATCCTGCGCCTGATGGACATCAAGCGCCGCGCTGGCTGAAGCGCCAGCACGCCCACGTCCCCTTCGCGAGAAACCCCATGAACGCGCACAACGAACTGTTCCCCGTCATCGACCCGACCCAGCGTCGCCGCCTGGCCAACGCCATCCGCTTCCTCGCCATCGACGGCGTCGAGGCGGCCAAGTGCGGCCACCCCGGCGCCCCCATGGGCATGGCCGACATTGCCGAAGTGCTGTGGCGCAACCACATGCACCACAACCCGGCCAACCCGCACTGGCCCGACCGCGACCGCTTCGTGCTGTCCAACGGCCACGGCTCGATGCTGATCTACGCCCTGCTGCACCTCACCGGCTACGCGCTGCCGATCGACGAGCTCAAGCGTTTCCGTCAGCTTCACAGCAAGACCCCGGGCCACCCCGAAGTCGGCTACACCCCGGGCGTGGAAACCACCACCGGCCCGCTGGGCCAGGGCCTGGCCAATGCCGTGGGCATGGCCTTGGCCGAGCAGATGCTGGGGCGCAAGTTCAACCAGCCGGGGCATGAAATCGTCAACCACCACACTTATGTGTTCCTGGGTGACGGCTGCCTGATGGAGGGCATCAGCCATGAGGTGTGTTCGCTCGCCGGCACGCTCAAGCTGAACAAGCTCATCGCCTATTACGACGACAACGGCATTTCCATCGACGGTCATGTCGAGCATTGGTTCACCGACAACACCGCGCTGCGCTTCCAGGCCTATGGCTGGAACGTGATCGGCCCGATCGACGGCCACGACGCGCTGGCGGTGGAGCGCGCCACCGCCGAGGCCAAGACCAGCGACAAGCCCACCCTCATCATCTGCCGCACCACCATCGGCTGGGGCTCGCCCAACAAGGCCGGCACGCACGACGTGCATGGTTCCGCCCTCGGCACCAGCGAGGCCGACGCCACGCGCAAGGCGCTGGGCTGGGAGTACGGTCCCTTCGACATTCCCCAAGACATTTACGACGCCTGGAGCGCCAAGGCCCACGGCGCCAAGCTGGAGGCCGACTGGAACCAGCGCTTCGCCGCTTACGAGAAAGCGCATCCGGCCCTCGCCGCCGAATACAAGCGCCGCATGGCCGGCGACCTGCCCGCCAACTGGGCCGAGACCGTGCAGGCCCTGTTCACCAAGGCACGCGCCGTGACCGCACCCACCGCGACGCGCAAGTCCTCGCAGATCGCGCTCGAAACCCTGGTTCCGGCATTGCCCGGCATGTTCGGCGGCTCGGCCGACCTGACCGGCTCCAACCTCACCGCGGTGAAAGACTCCAAGCCCTGGGCCAATGCCAAGGACGGCGAGGTCGTGAACTACCTGTCCTACGGCGTGCGCGAATTCGGCATGGCCGCGATGATGAACGGCATGGCGCTGCACATGGGCTTCCTGCCCTACGGCGGCACCTTCCTGATGTTCTCCGACTATTCCCGCAACGCCGTGCGCATGAGCGCGCTGATGAAGCAGCGCGTGGTGCACGTGTTCTCGCACGACTCCATCGGCCTGGGCGAAGACGGCCCCACCCACCAGGCGGTGGAGCAGACCCCGAGCCTGCGCCTCATCCCGAACCTCGACGTCTGGCGTCCGGGCGACGTGCTCGAAACCGCGGTGGCGTGGAAATGCGCCGTCGAGCGCAAGACCGGTCCCAGCGCCCTGCTGCTGTCGCGCCAGAATCTGGTGTCGAGCCAGCATCCCGAAGGTGCCGAGGCGCGCATCGCGCGTGGTGGTTATGTGCTGGCCGAAGCCTCCGGCAAGCCGCAAGTGGTGCTGATCGGCACCGGCTCGGAAGTGGAAATCGCGCTCAAGGCGCAGAAGCTGCTGGAGGGTGCCGGCGTGGCCGCGCGCGTGGTGTCCATGCCCTGCACCGCCGCCTTCGACCGCCAGGACGAGGCCTACCGCAACACCGTGCTGCCGCTGTTCGTGCCGCGCGTTGCGGTGGAAGCGGCGCAGCCCGACTTCTGGCGCAAGTACGTCGGCCTGTCCGGCGGCGTGGTCGGCATCGCCAGCTTCGGCGAATCGGCCCCGGCGCCCGATCTGTACAAACATTTCAAGATCACCCCCGAGCACACCGCCGATGTGGCCCAGGCCGTGCTGCGCATGCACGCCGCGCGGCACGAGTCGGAAGACGGCAATGTCGTGCGGTCGATGAACTGAGCAGCGAGCGCGAGCCATGTTCGATCTGGTGATGTTCGACCTCGACGGCACGCTGGTGCAGACCGCGCCGGAGATTGCCGACGCCGTCAACGACCTGCTGCGCGAGCAGGGGCTGCCCGAGGTGGGCGAGGATCTCATCGCCACCTGGATCGGCCATGGCACGCGCGAGCTGATGACGCAGGCCTACGCCCATGCCGCGCAAATCGGCATCGGCACCTTGCGCCGCACCGGCACCATGGACCGGCTGATGCCGCGCTTCACCGAGTTCTACGAACAACGCTGCGGCACCCGCAGCCGGCTGTATCCGCAGGTGCTGGAAACGCTGCGCGCGCTGCGCCAGGCCGAGGTGCGCATGGCCGTGGTCACCAACAAGGAGCAGCGCTTCACCACCACCGTGCTGATGGTCCACCAGATCCGCCCGTTCTTCGACATGGTGATCGCCGGCGACACCCTGGCGGCGAAGAAACCCGATCCCCTGCCCGTGCGCTATTGCCTGGATGCGCTGAAGGTGCCCGCGGCGCGCGTCCTGTTCGTCGGCGATTCGCAGATCGACGTGGACACTGCGCGCGCCGCGGGCGTGCCCATCTGGGCCGTGCCGTATGGCTACAACCTCGGCCACCCCATCGCCCAGGCCAATCCGGATCGCATCATTCCTACCATCGCCGTCGTGGCCGAGGCCATCGCGGCTGGCGCGCCGCAATCGTGCGCGGCCTGAGCCGGCGGCATATCCCCATTCACCATCCCGACCATCCACCATCAAGCAAGGAGTAATCCCCATGACTATTCGCGTTGCCATCAATGGTTTCGGCCGCATCGGACGCATGGCGTTCCGCGCCGTGGCGAAGGAAGCCGAGTTCAGCGATCTTGAAATCGTCGGCATCAACGACCTGCTCGAACCCGACTATCTCGCCTACATGCTGCAGTTCGACTCGGTGCATGGCCGCTTCAACGGCACCGTCGCGGTCGAGGGCAGCCATCTGGTGGTCAACGGCAAGAAAATCCGACTCACCGCCGAGCGCGATCCCGCCAATCTGAAGTGGAACGAGGTCAAGGCCGACGTCGTCATCGAAGCCACCGGCTTCTTCCTCACGCTCGACACCTGCCAGAAGCACATCGACGCTGGCGCCAAGAAGGTGGTGCAGTCCGCCCCGTCGAAAGACGCCACGCCCATGTTCGTCTACGGCGTGAACCACGCCAAATACGCCGGCGAGGCCATCGTTTCCGCCGCCTCCTGCACCACCAACTGCCTAGCCCCGGTGGCCAAGGTGCTGAACGACAGCTTTGGCATCAAGCGTGGCCTGATGACCACGGTGCACGCCGCCACCGCGACGCAGAAAACCGTGGACGGCCCGTCGAGCAAGGACTGGCGCGGCGGCCGCGGCATTCTGGAAAACATCATTCCCTCCAGCACCGGCGCGGCCAAGGCCGTGGGCAAGGTCATTCCCGAACTGAACAAGAAGCTCACGGGCATGGCCTTCCGCGTGCCGACCTCGGATGTGTCGGTGGTCGACCTCACCGTCGAGCTGAACCGGGAAGCCAGCTACGACGACATCTGCAAGGCGATGAAGGCGGCGTCCGACGGCCCGCTCAAGGGCGTGCTCGGCTACACCAGCGACAAGGTGGTGGCCACCGACTTCCGCGGCTGCCCCCTGCCGTCGATTTTCGATGCCGAAGCCGGCATCGCGCTCGACTCCACCTTCGTCAAGGTCGTGGCCTGGTACGACAACGAGTACGGCTACACCTGCAACATGATGCGCTTCGTCAAGCATGTCGCCTCCCACTGATCTGCGCCGACACGGCCGCTCGCTTCGGCGCGCGGCGGCTTTCATGACTATCGAGAAGCAGCCCCATGCAAATTCTGACCTTTGAAGAAGTCTGCAAACGCGGCTTCGCCCAGGACAAGCGCGTGTTCATTCGCGCCGACCTGAACGTGCCGCTGAACGACCGTGGCGAAATCACCGAAGACACCCGCGTGCGCGCATCCGTGCCCGCCATTCAAATGGCGCTGAACGCCGGTGCCGCCGTGATGGTCACCTCCCACCTGGGGCGCCCGACCGAGGGTGAGTTCAAACCCGAGGACTCGCTCGCTCCAGTGGCCAAGCGCCTGTCCGAGCTGCTGGGCCGTCCCGTCACCCTGGTGCAGAACTGGGTGGACGGCGGCTTCGAGTTGCGCCCCGGCGAGGTGGTGCTGCTGGAGAACTGCCGCCTGAACAAGGGCGAGAAGAAGAACGACGACGCCCTGGCGCAAAAAATGGCCAAGCTGTGCGACATCTTCGTGCACGATGCCTTCGGTACCGCGCACCGCGCCGAGGCCACCACCCACGGCATCGCCAAGTACGCGGCCATCGCCTGCGCCGGCCCGCTGCTCGCGGCCGAGATCGACGCCGTCAACCGTGCGCTGGCCGATCCGGCGCGGCCGCTGTTGGCCATCGTCGCCGGCTCCAAGGTGTCGACCAAGCTCACCATCCTGCAAAGCCTGGCCGACAAGGTCGATGGGCTCATCGTCGGCGGCGGCATTGCCAACACCTTCATGCTGGCCTGCGGCCTGCCCATCGGCAAGAGCCTGGCCGAGCCCGACCTGCAGGGCGCCGCCCGCCTGGTGATGGACAAGATGAAGGCGCGCGGCGCCGAAGTGCCCATTCCCGAAGACGTGGTCGTGGCCAAGCGGTTCAGTGCCACGGCCGAGGCCACGGTGAAAGACGCCAAGGACGTGGCCGCTGACGATCTCATCCTCGACATCGGCCCCAAGACCGCGGCCAAGCTGGCGGCCAAGCTCAAGGCTGCGGGCACCATCGTCTGGAACGGCCCGGTGGGGGTGTTCGAGTTCGACGCCTTCGCCAACGGCACCAAGACCCTGGCCACGGCCATCGCCGAAGGTGCGGGCTTTTCCATCGCCGGTGGTGGCGACACCCTGGCGGCCATCGCCAAGTACGGCATCACCGACAAAATCGGCTACATCTCCACCGGCGGGGGCGCGTTCCTCGAAGTGTTGGAGGGCAAAACCCTGCCGGCTTTTGAAATCCTGCAGCAGCGTTCACGCACCCCCTTGTCCTGAACCCGCTGTCGCGAGCCCTGTCATTTTTTTCCATCCCGGAGTCCGTCATGGCCCTCATTTCCCTGCGTCAATTGCTCGACCACGCCGCCGAGCATTCCTACGGCGTTCCCGCCTTCAACGTCAACAACCTCGAACAGGTGCGGGCCATCATGGAAGCCGCCGACGAGACCAACTCCCCGGTCATCCTGCAGGCCTCTGCCGGCGCCCGCAAGTACGCTGGCGCGCCCTTCCTGCGCCACCTCATCGAGGCCGCGGTGGAAGAGTGGCCGTACATTCCGGTGGTGATGCACCAGGACCACGGCACCAGCCCCGGCGTGTGCCAGCGCTCCATCCAGCTCGGCTTCTCGTCGGTGATGATGGACGGCTCGCTGGGCACCGACGGCAAGACCCCGACCACCTATGAGTACAACGTCGACGTCACCCGTCGCACGGTGGACATGTCGCACGCCTGCGGCGTCTCGGTCGAAGGTGAACTCGGCTGCCTCGGGTCGCTGGAAACCGGCCAGGCCGGCGAGGAGGACGGCATCGGTGCCGCGGGCACGCTGGACCATAGCCAGCTCCTGACCGACCCGGAAGAAGCCGCCGACTTCGTGAAGAAAACCCATGTGGACGCGCTGGCCATCGCCATCGGCACCAGCCATGGCGCCTACAAATTCACCCGCCCGCCCACCGGCGACATCCTGGCCATCGGCCGCATCAAGGAAATCCACGCCCGCATTCCCAACACTCACCTGGTGATGCACGGCTCGTCCTCCGTGCCGCAGGAGTGGCTGAAGATCATCAACACCTATGGCGGCGACATGGGCGAGACCTATGGCGTGCCGGTCGAAGAAATCGTCGAAGGCATCAAGCACGGCGTGCGCAAGGTCAACATCGACACCGACCTGCGCATGGCCTCGACCGGCGCCACCCGCAAATTCCTCGCCGAGCATCCGAAAGAGTTCGATCCGCGCAAATTCCTCATCGCCTCGACCAAGGCCATGAAAGACATCTGCAAGGCGCGCTACGAAGCCTTCGGTACCGCAGGCAACGCATCCAAGATCAAGCCGATCAACCTCGACGACATGGTCAAGCGCTACGAGAAAGGCCAGCTCGATCCCAAGATCAACTGAGCATCCCCTCCGTCTGCGTGACCCACCCCGGCACCTGCCGGGGTTTTCGTCTGCACCTCCCTCGTTCTGAACCCTCGCAAAGGAGTTTGCCCATGGCCGCCACCGCCGATCCCTTGCAACGCGGATTTTCCGCACCCGATTTCACCCTGCCCGGCACCGATGGCCGCGTCTGGAGCCTGGCCGAGCTGCGTGGCCCCAAGGGCCTGCTGGTGATGTTCATCTGCAACCACTGCCCCTATGTGCAAGCCGTCGCCGACCGCATGGTGCGCGACGCACGCGAACTTCAGGCCATCGGCGTGAACGCGGTGGCGATCAGCAGCAACGACATCACGGCCTATCCGGAAGATTCCTTCGACTCCATGAAGCAGTTCGCCGTGCGGCACGGCTTCGGTTTCCCCTATCTGTACGACGAGACTCAGGCCGTGGCCAAGGCTTATGGCGCCGTCTGCACGCCGGATTTTTTCGGCTTCAACGCCGACCTGCAACTGCAATACCGCGGCCAGCTCGACGCCTCGCGCAAGCATGCAGCGCCGGCCGATGCGCGACGCGACCTGTTCGAGGCCATGAAGCAAATCGCCGCCACCGGCATCGGCCCGGACGAGCAATATCCCAGCATCGGCTGCTCGATCAAGTGGAAAGATGAGACCTGAAATGTCCAAGCTTCAAGCCCTGATCTTCGACGTCGACGGCACGCTGGCCGAAACCGAGCGCGACGGCCATCGCATCGCCTTCAACCAGGCCTTTGCCGACGCCGGCCTGGATTGGAACTGGGATGTGCCCACCTATGGCCGCCTGCTCGCCATCACCGGGGGCAAGGAACGCCTGCTGCACTACTGGCTCAGCATCGACGCCGAGGCCGCCGCGCGGCCTGACGCGGCCGGACAACTCGCCGAACTGCACCGCCGCAAGACCGCGCACTATGTGCGCCTCGTGGCCGATGGCGGCATCGCCCTGCGTCCCGGCGTGGCGCGGTTGCTGCATGAAGCGCGCGACGCCGGCCTGCGCCTGGCCATCGCCACCACCACCACGCCCGACAACGTCGAAGCCCTGCTGCACGCCACGCTGGGTGCGAGCGGCATGGCGATGTTCGAGTGCATCGGCGCCGGCGACGCCGTGCCACGCAAAAAACCCGACCCCGGCATCTACACCTGGGTACTGGAGCGCATGAACCTGCGCCCCGAACAATGCCTGGCCTTCGAAGATTCGATCAACGGCCTGCGCGCGGCCCTCGGCGCCGGGCTGCAAACCGTGGTCACCACCGGAACCTACACCGCGGACGAAGCCTTCTGCGGCGCCCTGGCCCTGCTGGACGGGCTGGGCGAACCGCAAGCCCCGGCCCATGGCCATGTCGGGCAGCAGGTTTGGAGCGGATGCGTTGACTTGAACACGCTGCGGACTTGGGCGCCGCTCGCGCCTGCTCAGGTTCCACAGGCTTGATCTCGCCGCTCACCCCACCACGCTGATCGATTCCGGCGGCAGGACGATGGGTTGGCGCGCAGCCTTGCTGACGCGGCGCTCCAGGCCGGCCTTGGCGGGGGCTGGTGGCGTGCGCAACCAGGCTTGATGCAAGGCGGGTTTGGCGCCAATCCAATGGCCCAGATCGACCCGAATCGGCGTGGCGCCGAGATTCACCAGCAGCACGCGGCTGCCCTGCGAACCGATGAAGCTGGCGCCCTGCAAGGCGGCATGCGTGGTCGGCGCGGGATAAGCACCGTTGACGCCGGGAAAGCGCAGTTTCTCGAAGTCCTGCGCGCCCGCCAGGACCACGCCGAGCAAATGCCGCGAGGCGGCCAGCGGGGCGCAGGCCGAGGGCGAGTCGTCCGTCCAATGCGCAGCGCCGCACGGCCTGCCGACGCCGGGCTTTGCATGTGGCACCTGGCCTTGGTCCAGCGCGTGCAAGACGGCGGCGACGCCACGCAGTTGCAGCGCCCAGGCCTTGGCCAAGGGGGCGTGCAGGGCACTGCGGCTGACCAGCGCGGCCTGGGTGTCGCGGGTGCGCGGCAGGGCGCGCATCACATCGTCGGGGCCGACTCCGGTGAACAGGGGGCGGGGCGCAACATGCGCCTGAGCGAGGCCGCAAAAGCAGACCAGACCGAGGCAGGCGAAAAGCGAACGGCGCAAGGGCAGCATGACGTGCAAGGCGAAGTGGAGCCGGGGACGATGGCACTCTGAATCGCCGAAGGCGCCAGAAATTCCCGCTGGAGCCGGGCTTTTGGTGTCCGGCTGTAAGCGCGGCGCGGTGCTGCGCTGCCGGCGTTAGGGCATGCGGCGTGGCGCCAGGCCCGCCAGCCTGCACGTCATCGAGCGCATTGCGTGGCCGCGTTTGGAGCGTTGGCTGAACGCAAGCGCGCGGGGCTTCAGTCCGCCGCCAGCAGCACCAGTCTGGCGCCGTGCGGGCTGGCGGCGGGCAGCGGCGCCGCGGCTTGCGCCATGGCCAGCGCCAGGTGGCGCACCGCCTCCCAGGGCTCGTGCGGAATGCCGGGCGGACGCAGGCCTTTCACGGCGCGGTCGCAGGCCGCAGCGCGCAGCAACAGGCCTTCCAGCAGCGGCAGGCCGAGGCGCGGCAAGGCGCGTTGCAGCAGCTTTTCCTTCGGCCCCCAGATGCGGTTGGCGCGCGCCAGCGTGGCGAAATTCTCGCCCGCATCGAGCCCCTGGCGCAGGCGCAGCCAGGCGCGCACTTCCTCGGCCAGCGACCAATGCGCCAGCACCGGCGCCACGCCCTCGCCCTGCAAACCTTCGAGCATGCGCAGCAGGCGCGGCAGGTCGCCGGCGAGCACGCCTTCGCCCAGGCGGAACACACTGTAGCGCGCCGCGCCCTGCACCAGGTCTTCCACCTGCGCGGGGTCGAGTTCGCCGGGCGGCACCAGCAGCGCGAGTTTTTCCACTTCCTGATGCGCCGCGAGCAGATTGCCTTCGGTGCGCGCCACCAGCATGTCCAGGCAGGCCTGGCCGGCGCCGCCGCTGGGCATGCGCAGACCGTGGCGCGCCAGACGGGTGCGCATCCAGGCGCCGAGCTGGTCGGCTTCGATGCTGTCCACCCGCACCGCGACGCCGGCGTCGGCCAGGCGGCTGAACCAGTCGGATTTCTGCGTGGCGGCGTCAAGCCTCGGCAACAGCACGAGCACCAGCACATCGGCGCTGGTTTCCTGCGCCAGCGCGGCCAGCGCCTGGGCGCCGTCGCGCCCGGGCTTGCCGGTGGGAATGCGAATCTCGATCAGCTTGCGCTCTCCGAACAGGCTGAGTTCGCGGCTTTGCGCCAGCAGCGTGTCCCAGTCGAAACCGCGCTCGACCTGGTGTTGCTCGCGCGTGGCGTAGCCCTGCGCCTGCGCGCTGGCGCGAATCGCATCCACCGCCTCGTTCACCAGCAGCAGCTCGTCGCCAAACACGGTGTAGGGGCCGCGCAGGCCGGCGTCCAGACGGGCTTGCAACTGGTCGGTGCGGATCTGCATGGTGTTGGGGTTGGCGGCGAACGTGATCGCTCAGGGCGCGGAGGCCGGCGCTGCGGGCATGGGCGCGCGCTTCACGGTGGAGAGCTGGAACATGATGCGGTTGACGATGTCTTGCCGCATGCCGCGATAGAGCAGGTCCGCCTCGTTGGCCTTGGCCAGCGTGGCCGAGGTGCTGTAGCTCAGGCTGCTGGTCTGGCTGATGGTGGTGGGCGGAATCAGCATCTGCCCCGCGGGCGTGGCGAGCTGGAAGCTCACGGTCTCGCGCAACTGGTATTGCGCCACGGTGCCGTCGGCGTTGTAGGCCACGGCGGTTTGCGTCGGGCTGTCCGACAGCAGGGTGAAAATGGCCTGCGCCTGCTTCGGGTCGTTGGCAATGCGGGTGGCGGTGGTGCTGGCAATCTGGCGCTTGAGGTCGATGAGCAGTGGGCCGCCCGGCCCCTGCACCGCCAGCGTCGAGAACGCCAGATTGGTGGAGCCGCGCAGGTGGAAGCCGCAACCGGCCAGCCACAGCGTGACCAACAGGGCGAGGATGAACTGAAAGGGGCGTCGCGTCATAGCCGCATTGTCGCTGGGTGCGCCGTGTGCGTCGGGCGGCCGCTCACACCACCACGTTCACCAGGCGCCCGGGCACGACCACGACCTTCTTCGCCGCATGGCCTTCGCCGAACCTGGCGAACTCGGCGCTCGCCAGCGCGGCGGCTTCGATCACGCTCTTGTCGGCGTTGGCCGGCACCTGCAGCGCGCCGCGCAGCTTGCCGTTGATCTGCAGCATCAGTTCCACCGTGTCTTGCACCAGCGCGGCGGGGTCCACCTGCGGCCAGGGCGCGTCGAGCAGATCGCCGTGCTGCGCGGCGTAGCCGAGCTCCTGCCACAGCGCATGGGTGATGTGCGGCGTGGCGGGGTAGAGCGCGCGCAGCAGGATGCCGAAGCCTTCGCGCAGCGCGGCAGGCATGCCCGCCGCCGCCGTGTCCGCCCCCTCCAGTGCATTGAGCAGCTTCATCGCGCCCGAGACCACGGTGTTGTATTGCATGCGCCCGTAGTCGAAACTCACCTGCTGCAGGGTCTGATGCAACTCGCGGCGCAGTTTGCGCGTGGCCTCGGCAGGCTCTGCCGCGCTGGGGGGCAAGCCCTGCAACTTGAGGCCGAACGCCCACACCCGCCTCAAGAAGCGATGCGAGCCTTCCACCGCCGCGTCGTTCCACTCCAGCGTGGCTTCGGGCGGGGCGGCGAACATGGTGAACAGGCGTGCGGTGTCGGCGCCGAAGCGGTCGATCAAATCTTGCGGATCGACGCCGTTGTTCTTGCTCTTGCTCATGGTGCCGACGCCGCCGTAGTCCACCGCCGAGCCATCGCTTTTCAGCTTCGCGCCGATGATCTTGCCGTGCGTGTCGAGCACGTTCTCCACCTCGTGCGGCCAGAAGTATTCGATGCCGCCTTGCGCGCTCTTGCGCGAGTAGATGTGGTTGAGCACCATGCCCTGCGTCAACAGCCGGGTGAAGGGCTCGTGGGCTTTGACCAGCCCGAGGTCGCGCATCACCTTGGTCCAGAAGCGCGCGTAGAGCAGGTGCAGGATGGCGTGCTCGATGCCGCCGATGTACTGGTCCATCGGCATCCAGTAGTCGGTACGGGCGTCCACCATGGCGCTGTGGTTGTCGGCGCAGGTGTAGCGCATGACGTACCAGCTCGAGTCGACGAAGGTGTCCATGGTGTCGGTCTCGCGCTTCGCCGGCTTGCCGCACTTCGGGCAAGCCACGTCGACGAATTCCGCGCACTTGGCCAGCGGGTTGCCTCTGCCGTCGGGGATCAGGTTTTCCGGCAGCACCACCGGCAGGTCCTTCTCCGGCACGGGCACCGTGCCGCAGTCGTCGCAGTGGATGATGGGAATGGGCGTGCCCCAGTAACGCTGGCGGCTCACGCCCCAGTCGCGCAGGCGCCAGGTGGTTTTTTTCTCGCCCAGGCCCTTGGCGGCGAGGAGTTCGGCCACCTTGTCGACGGCGGCTTTGTAGGGCAAGCCGTCGAGCACGCCAGAGTTGACGCAAATGGCGCCGTCTTTAGAACCGTACCAATCCTTCCAGGCGGAGAGATCAAAGTCATCAACAACGTAAGCCTGGTGTGACTGAACCTCAGACTGACTGAAGTTTGGTTTGTGCACAAGGTTCGCATCCTTGTTGACTCGCGAAACCACCTGTTTGATCGGCAGACCGTATTTCTTGGCAAACGCAAAGTCCCGCTCGTCGTGCGCAGGCACGCCCATCACCGCGCCGTCGCCATAGCTCATCAGCACATAGTTGCCCACCCAGACGGGCACTTCGGCACCTGTCAGCGGATGGGTGACGCTCAGGCCCGTGGGCATGCCCTCTTTTTCCTTCAACGCCAGTTCGGCCTCGGTCGTGCCGCCCTGCTGGCAGCGTTCGATGAAGGCGGCCAGTTCTGGGTTGCCTGCTGCCGCGTGCGCCGCCAGCGGATGCTCGGGCGCCACGGCGCAAAACGTCACGCCCATGATGGTGTCGGCGCGGGTGGTGAACACGTACATGCGCCCGGCTTGAATCAACGCTCCGGCGGCGTCGCGGATGGTGTGCGGGAAAGCGAAGCGCACGCCGGCGCTCTTGCCGATCCAGTTCTCCTGCATCAGCCGCACGCGCTCGGGCCAGCCGGCGAGGAAGTTCTGGTCCTCGGGGTTGCTCACCGCGGACAGCAGCTCTTGCGCGTAGTCGGTGATCTTGAGGTAGTAGCCGGGAATCTCGCGCTTTTCCACCACGGCGCCGCTGCGCCAGCCGCGGCCGTCGATCACCTGCTCGTTGGCCAGCACGGTCTGGTCGACCGGGTCCCAGTTCACCACCTGGGTGCGGCGCTCGGCGATGCCCTTCTCCAGCATCTTGAGAAACAGCCACTGGTTCCACTTGTAGTACTCCGGCGAGCAGGTGGCCACCTCGCGCGACCAGTCGATGGCCAGCCCCATCGCCTGCATCTGCTTTTTCATCGTGGCGATGTTGTCGTAGGTCCACTTCGCGGGTGGCACCTTGTTTTTCATCGCCGCGTTTTCCGCGGGCAGGCCGAAGGCGTCCCAGCCCATGGGCATGAGCACGTTGTACCCGTTCATGCGCAGATGGCGCGCCAGCATGTCGTTGATGGTGTAGTTGCGCACATGGCCCATGTGCAGCTTGCCCGAGGGGTAGGGCAGCATGGAGCAGGCGTAGAACTTGGTGCCGGGCTTGTCTTCGCGCACGCGGTAGGCGTCGGCGGCCAGCCAGTGGGTTTGCGCGGCGGCTTCCACCGCGCTGGCGTCGTACTTCTCGTTCATCGTGGAGCTTGCAGGTTGAAGCCGCGCAGAGCCCTGGCGCCAAGGCGGCGGCGTGAGGCTGCATCTTAGTGGCGCAACCTGCGGAGCGGCGCTGCGGAACGCCTCGCGGACACCACGTGTCCAACACCCGGACCGCTCCATCCACGAGGCCCAAACCTGGCTTGCCCGTCGCAGCTTGCAAGTCGCGGGCACAAGCCCATGACCCTACCCGTTTTAATCGTTCTAGTGCGAACTATTATTTTGGCCATCGTTTCTCGTCACGAGCCCCATGCCTGCCCAATCATCCTTCCTGCCCTTGCTGCGTGAGCTCGTTCGCACCTACCAGGCGTTCGAGCGCCATTCGGCGGCGCATGTGCTGAGCCTGGGGCTCACCCCGGCACAGTTCGACGTCATTGCCACCCTGGGCAATACCGCAGGCATGAACCCCAAGCAGCTGGGGCTCAAGACCCTCATCACCAAGGGCACCCTGACCGGCGTGGTCGATCGACTGCTGGCCAAGGGCCTGGTACGGCGCCTGCCCGACCCCAGCGACGGGCGCGGGCAGATCGTGCGGCTCACACCTGCCGGGCAGCGCCTGTTCGAGCAGGTGTTCCCGGCGCACGGCGCGCACCTGCATCGCGTGTTCGAACGCCTGAGCGCGCAGGACGCGGCCCAGGCGGAACGCAGCTTGCGCATCTTGCGCACCGCCTTCGAGCAGGCCGCTGCCGAGGAATCGACGCCATGAAGACTCCCGCCGCAGCGCGCGTTCAGCGCTACACCTGGCCGGCCATGGCGCTGCACTGGCTGGCGCCCCTGCTGATCTTCGGCCTGTTTCCGCTCGGCCTGTACATGAGCGACCTACCGCTGTCGGTGCTCGAGCTGGAGCTCTACGCCTGGCACAAATGGTTCGGCATCACCGTGCTCTTGCTGGTGGTGTTGCGCCTCGGCTGGCGCGCCAGCCATCGGCCGCCCAAGCTGCCGGCATCGGGCTGTTCACCGGGGTGTTCAAGAAGGTCACCGGCAGCTACACCTTCGACCCGAAGAACCCCAGGGCCGACAAGGCCGACAACACCATTCCGGTGGACGGCCTGGACACCTTTTTCCCCATGCGCGACGAAGACCTCAAGAGCGCCGCCTTTTTCGACGCCAAGGCCAACCCCGACATCCACTTCGTCAGCACGAAGTAGGTGCCGCAAAGCAAGGATCGCGGCCTGCTCTATGGCGACATGACCCTGCGCGGCGTGGCCAAGCCGGTGGTGTTTCATGGTGCAGCTCGAAGGCGCGGGCAAGGTGCCCTATTTGCCCAAGCCCTGGGGCGGCTATCTCACCGGCTTCGTCGCCACCGCAACCATCGATCGCATGGACTTCGGCATGAGCGCCTACCCCAGCGGCCTGAGCCACAAGGTGCAGGTGAGGGTGGAAATCGAAGGGGTGCGGACGTCGTCCTGATCCAGGCCGGAAGCACCCACGCTGCGCCCCTGGAGTTGCAAGGGCGGTGGTGGACAAAGCCGCCGCCCTCGTTCACACTTTGTCACATCGGGGTGTCGTGAGGAGTGGAGCCATGTCTGGGACGCTGAATGGAGGTGCTCGCAGCCGTGGGGCGTTGCTCAGACGCATGCTGACCGCTTGGCTGGCGCTGCCGCAGGCTTGGGCTGCCGATGCTCCCGCCGCAACGCCTACCGACGTGCCGAAGATTTTCGTCGGCGCCAATCTGGCGCAGGGCGAAAAAACCTATAACGAACTCAAATGCGCCGCCTGCCATGCCGAGCGCATGATGGGCTCGACCTCGGCGATGCACACCCGGCCCGACCGCAAGGTGCACAACGCGATGGAGTTGCGCGGCTTCACGCAGATGTGCGTGACCCAGCTCAACCACAGCCTGTTCCCGGAGGAGGTGACGGACATCGCCGCCTACCTCAACAAGGCCTACTACCACTTCAAGTGAAGGCGGCGCGCGGTGCGACCCGCGTGCTGGGGGCAGTGATTGCGGGGTGGTGGTTGACGCCCACGGCGCTCACCGCACCGCGCCGGAGGTGGCAGCCGCGGGCTGGGTGATGAGGCCGATGCGGTCGAGCCCTGCGCCCTGGGCAGCGCCCATGACCTGCGCCACGTCGCCATAGGGTGCAGCGGTGTCGGCGCGAATGCGCAGTTCGGTGTCGGGGCGGGCTTTGGCGGCGGCGGCGAATCGGGCTGTGAGCGCGGCCAGCGTGGTGGGCTGATCGCCCAGGTAAAGCTTGCCGTCTTTCTGGATGGAGACCGACAGGCTCTTGGGGGCCCGCTGCGCAGCCGCGGTGTCGACCTTGGGCAGGTCGAGCGCGATATGGCCTGCCAGCAGCGGCGCGGTGATGATGAAAATCACCAGCAGCACCAGCATGACGTCGATCAGCGGCGTCATGTTGATGTCGCTCATCGGCGCCTCGTCCACACCGCGATCGAAGCGGCCGAAGCTCATGGCCTTGTCCCGGGAGTTGCGCGCCGCAGAACTTTGCGTGAAGGTTCGCGCGGCTGCGGCTGAGCGTCAGCGCCGCGCATCACGCCGAGCCGTTGGCATGGCGCGGCGCGGCCTCGCCGCTGAGCAGGTGCTGCAGGTCGAGGGCATAGCCTTCGAGCTCGGCGTCCAGCGCGCGGGCGCGTTTGCCCAGGGCGTTGTAAGCCAGCACGGCGGGAATGGCCACGGCCAGACCGGCGGCGGTCATGATGAGGGTTTCGCCCACCGGGCCGGCCACTTTGTCGATGCTGACCTGCTGCGTGGCGGCGATGGTGGTGAGCGCGTGGTAGATGCCCCAGACGGTGCCGAACAGGCCGACGAAGGGCGCGGTGCTGCCGACGCTGGCCAGCAACACATGGCCGGCGTGGAGCTGGCGGCTGGCGGCGTTGAGGGCGCTGCGCAGTTCGCGGCGCACGCGGTCGGGGCGCGACTGCCAGTTGGGCGCGGACGTGTCATCGCCCATATCTGCAGTGTTCGCCGCCTGGTTGCCCAGCTTGGCCGCGACATCGGCCAGTCGCACCGTGAGGCCCTGCGGGTCGGCCGCGAGCGCGGCGGCGGGAGCATCCTGCCGGTGCGGCGCGGCCCAGAACGCGGCAATCGCGCGCGGCACGCGGCGCGCGGCGGCGGCCAGCATGGCGGACTTCCACAAAATGACGAACCAGCTCGCCACCGACATCGCCAGCAGCAGCAGGGCCACGGTGCGAATCAGCGCGTCGCCTTCTTGCCAGAATGCTGCGAGACCTCCCATCGTGCCGTTCCTTGGGTTGGGTGTTTCAGCGGCCGAAGCCGAGCACGGCCTGCATGTCGTACAGGCCGCTGCTCTTGCCGGCCAGGAAGCGCACGGCGCGCAGGCTGCCGGCGGCGTAGGTGGCGCGGCTGCTGGACTTGTGGGTGATTTCGATGCGCTCGCCGGTGCCGGCGAACAGCACGGTGTGGTCGCCGACGATGTCGCCGCCGCGAATGACCGAGAAGCCGATGGTGCCGCGCTCGCGCTCGCCGGTGTGGCCGTGGCGCGCCCAGACGGCGTCGCGCTCCAGATCGCGCCCGGCGGCCTGCGCCACCACCTCGCCCATTTTCAGCGCGGTGCCCGAAGGAGCATCCACCTTATGGCGGTGGTGCGCTTCGATGATTTCGATGTCGTAACCCTCTGCCAGCGCGCGCCCGGCCTGCTCCAGCAGCTTGAGCACGACGTTGACGCCAATGCTCATATTGGGCGCCATGACGATGGGAATGTGCGCCGACGCCGCACGAATGCGCGCCAACCCGGCCGCGTCGAACCCGGTCGTGCCGATGACCATGGCCACGCGGTGTTGCAGGCAAGCGTCCAGATGCGCGAACGTGCCTTGCGGCCGGGTGAAGTCGATCAGCGCCTGCGCACCTTGCAGGCCGACAGCCGGATCGGCACTGACGCTCACGCCGGTCGCCAGACCCAGCGCGGCGCCGGCGTCCTGGCCCAGCGCGGGCGAGTCGGCACGGTCGAGCGCGCCCACGAGCTGGCAATCCGGTGCGGCGGCGATGGCCTCGATCAGCGTGCGGCCCATGCGGCCGCTGCTGCCGGCGACGGCAATGCGGTGGCGGGTTGGAGCGGATTCTGCGGTCATGCTGGGGTCATTCGGAGAGCTTGCGGAACGGGTTGGGAGACGGCTGGGAGACGAGTCGCACGGGGTGTTCTGCGCCTGCAGGGGTGGTTGCGCCACGCCGGGCCGGCGCCGTGCGCAAGGTGCGCCCCACTTACTACTGCGCGCTGCTTGCTGCCGATGCCGGAGTTGCCGGGCTCGCCAGTGGCGCCGCCGAGGTTGGCGGCGCCAGGGCTTCGAGTTTGCTGATTTCCGCTGCAGGCGCGACCACCTGCAGCGGGCCTTGCGCACTGGACGCGGCCGCCACGGGATGCCGCTCGGCCAGCTCTTTCTGCGCGGCGGCGATTTCAGCCTGCAACTGCGCCTCGGTCAATTCCTTGGGTTTGCTGCCGGTGGACCGCAGGGCGTTGATCTGGGCCACGAACTGGTTTTCCGACGGCAGCGGATCGCCATCGGCGCGGATCATCTTGCCATCCTTGTCGAAGAACACGGTGTAGCGGCGCACGATCGGGGCTTGATAGCCCTGGCGCAGGCTGAAGACATATTCCCAGCGGTCGGCATGGAAAATATCCTGCAGCAGGGGGGTGCCGAGAATGGCGCGCACCTCGTCTTTGCTCATGCCGGGCTTGAGCTCTTCGGCCATTTCCTTGGACACGAAGTTGCCCTGGATGACATCGATGCGGTAGGGCTTGAAGATCGAGGTGAGGTCGTGCTGTTGGGTGAGGTTGCTGCAGGCACCCAAACCGAGAGCTGCGGGCAGGATCACGGCCAGAAAACCCAAACGCAGGGCAGACGAGGCGTGATGCGCAAGACGGGTACGCGGGACGTGCATCAGGAATTCGGCGGGTGGTTCCCGCCCCGGGGGTGAACTATGATGTTCATTCTAAACACCCCTCATCGTCATGCCGCCTTCCAACGCTCAAGGTCTGCGCAGCACGGGGCTGAAGGTCACCCAGCCCCGCTTGAAAATTCTGGAAATCTTCCAGAAAAGCGTCTTGCGCCACATGACGGCCGAAGACGTCTACCGCGAATTGCTGAACGACAATTCACGCGACATCGGCCTCGCCACGGTCTACCGTGTGCTGACCCAGTTCGAGCAGGCGGGCATTTTGTCGCGCACCCATTTCGAGTCGGGCAAGGCCATTTTCGAAATCAACGAAGGCAAGCACCACGACCATCTGCTGTGTCTGGATTGCGGCCGGGTGGAAGAGTTCGTCGACCCCGAGATCGAGCGGCGGCAGAAAAAAATCGCCACCGAGCATGGCTTCGTGCTGCAGGAGCATTCGCTGGCCTTGTACGCCAGCTGCAAGCGCGAGCCTTGCCCGCATCGCCCCGCCGAGCCGCGCATCTTCCTGGGCGAGCGGGACGCTCGCTGAGCGCCCGGCGGCACGGCAGGCCGCGAGCCGTCAAAGCTTGGATCGGGCCTTCAGCAGGCCCCGTCAATCGTCGCTGTTTTCCAGCATGGCCACACGCTGGCGATCCTGGAACTCCTTGAAGGTGTCGATGCCGCGCAACTGCAGAATGGTGTTGCGCACCGCGGCCTCCACCAGCACCGCGAGGTTGCGCCCGGCCTCGACCGGAATGAGCACCTTGCGGATGGCCACGCCCAGCACATCCTGCCGCACATAGCCGGTGGGCAGGCGCTCGAAGTCCTGGTCCTGGGTATCGCGCCGCACCAGGTGCACGATCAGCCGCAGGCGCAGCTTGCGTCGCACCGCGGTCTCGCCAAAAATGGTCTTGATGTCGAGAATGCCGATGCCGCGCACTTCCAGCAGGTTCTGCAGCAGCTTGGGGCAATGGCCTTCGATGGTGGTTTGCGACACGCGCAGCAGTTCCACGCAATCGTCCGCCACCAGGCCGTGGCCGCGCGAAACCAGCTCCAGCCCCAGTTCGCTCTTGCCCAGGCCGGATTCGCCGGTGATGAGCACGCCCAGACCCAGGATGTCCATGAACACGCCGTGCAGCGTGGTGCGGTTGGCGAACAGTTTCGAGAGGTAGGCACGCAGCACGTCGATGACGAAAGCTGCCGGCTCGGCCGTGGTGAACAGCGGAATGCGGGCTTGCTCGCAGGCTTCGATCAGCGTATCCGGGGGCTTGGCGCCGTCGGCCATCACCAGCGCCGGCGGTTCCAGCCCGACCACGCGGCGAATGCGCCGGGCGCTGTCGGCCTCGTCGGCATGCACCAGGTAATGCACCTCGCGCCAGCCGAGAATCTGCACCCTGTACGGATGGATGTAGTTGAGGTATCCGACCAGATCGGCGCCGGAGCTGGCGCCTTCCACGGCGGCGTCGTCGAAGCGGCGCTCGGGGTTGCTCTGCCCGGCCAGCCATTGCCATTTCAGCAAGGACGTGTTGGCCTCGAACAGGCTGTCGGCGGAAAGGGTTGCGGCTTTCAAGTGGCTGCTGGCGGAAACCGGCGATGCGACGGATTCATGACGGACACAAGCCAAGCTTGGGGGGTGGGGCGGCGCAGCGCGGCGCCCCAGGGGGCATGTTCAGGCCGCATGCTGCAGCGTCGACCAGTCGTGCACCAGGCGGTGCGCCTGGATGGCGTCCGGCGCGTCCAGCAGACGCTGGCGAAAGCCGTCGTCGGACAACATTTCGGCGATGGTGGAGAGGATTTCGAGGTGCTTGGCGGACGCCGCTTCGGGCACCAGCAGGAACACCAGCAACTGCACCGGCAGGTTGTCAGGGGCCTCGAAAGGCACCGGGCTTGCGAGGCGCACCAGTGCGGCACTCGGTTGCCTCAGACCTTTGATGCGGCCATGCGGAATGGCCACGCCCTGACCCAGCCCGGTGGAACCCAGGCGTTCGCGGGCGAACAGGTTGTCGGTGACGACGGCGCGGGCCAGCCCCAGGTTGTTCTCGAACAGCAGACCCGCGTGCTCGAACGCGCGTTTCTTGCTGCTGGCCTCCACGTTCATCTGAACATGCGCCAGCGGCAAAATCTGGGCCAGTTGATTCATGGCATGGAGTGTGAATGCAGAAAGCTTGCGAGTGTATCGGCATGTGCTGACATGACGTCAAGCATGGGCCGAGACTGGGGTTGCAGCACGACAAATCGGAAGGTTCTGCGCCGCACGGCCCCCTTGCGAAGGTCCGGCGGCGACTTGGGTGATCTCAGGATGCGAGATGCTTGCTGGGCACGGCTTGGTGGGCGCGCGTGCGGTTTTTGTGTTCCACCACTTGGCGGTCGAGTTTGTCGACCAGTTCATCGATGGCGGCGTACAGATCCTGGTCCTGGCATTCGGCGAAGATGTTCTTGCCTTTGAGCTGCAAATTGCATTCGGCCTTCTGGCGGCGCTCCTTTTCCTTTTGTTTCTCCACAGAGAGCAACACGTTGACACTGATCAGCTGATCGAAATGTCGCACCACACGGTCGAGCTTGGCTTCGACGTAGCTGCGCAAGGCCGGTGTGACGTCCATGTGATGGCCGCTGATAGTCAGGTTCATAGATCCCTCCAGGTACACGTTGAGCAAACGGTTGACAGCGAAACAACGCCCTGGCCGGCTGGACTGCGACGCCGATGGATCCGCCCGCCGAGCCCGCACCAACGAGGCGATTGCAGTGTGCGCCCGCCGCCCGCCAAAATCAAGGTTGGATTGCATCGCGGCGCAAGCGGCGGCATGCTCCACGCCGGGAATCTGAGGTCAACGCCAGCTTAGATCGCTCAACTGCGTTGATTTGCATTGAATCACAGCAAAATTGACCCATTCTCCTGACGGCCGAATTCTCAGCATGGAGCCGTTGGCCGGTGTTGGCGCCGCATTGCGGTGCAGGGAACAACGCCACGTCGGCGTTGCGGACAATCACCTTGAGCGCCGCGCCGAATTGCCGCACCATGTGGCAACCGGCACGTCCATGCAAGAAGAATCGCCCCTCCACCTCCCCTCACCCCGACCTTCGCCTGGCGAGGGCGCGGCGCTGGTGCTGCCTGGCGGCGGAGCGCGCACGGCTTACCAGGCAGGCGTGCTGCAAGGGCTGGCCAACATTCTGCAGCAGCAGGGCTGGCCGGCGGAGCGCAACCCGTTTGCGGTGGTTTGCGGCACCTCGGCGGGGGCCATCAATGCCGCGCATTACGCCAGCGGCGTGGCCACCTGGGCCGACACGCTGCAAGCGTTGCCGGGGATCTGGGCCAGTCTGCATGCCGATCAGGTGTTTCACACCCAGCCGCATTATTTGCTGCGCGGCGGGCTGCGCTGGCTGGGCTTGATGTCCACTGGCTGGCTGGTGCGCCAAAGTCCGCGCGCGCTGCTGGACAACGCGCCGCTGGCCGACACCCTGGGCCGCCATATCCGGCTCGACCGGGTGGACGCCGCGGTGCAGAGCGGCGCACTGCGTGCCTTGGCCATCACCGCCTCCAGCTATTCCACCGGCCGGCACATCACCTTCTTCCAGGGCGCGGCGGACGTGCCGGGTTGGCGCCGCCCGGGTATCTGGGGGCTGGCGCAGACCATCTCCCTCGACCACTTGCTCGCCAGCAGCGCCCTGCCTTTCGTCTTCCCGGCGATGAAGTTGTGGACCGGCGAGCAGGCCGAGTTCTGTGGCGACGGCGCCATGCGCCAACTCGCGCCCCTGGCCCCCGCGATTCGTCTGGGTGCGCGCTGCGCCCTGGCCATCGGTGTGAGCGAGCCGCGCGGCGCCACCGCCTGGATCGCCCCGGACGGACGCGACTACCCCTCCATCGCCCAGATTGCCGGGCATGTGCTGTCCACCGTGTTTCTCGACACCCTGCCGGCCGATGCACAACTGGCCGAGCACATCAACACCGCCGTGCGCCGCCTGCCGCTGGAGGCGCGCGCGCTGCAGCCCTTTCGCGAATTCCCGGTGCTGCTCATCACCCCGTCCGAGTCCATCAACGCCATCGCGGCGCGGCACTGGAGCCGCATGCCGCACGGCATGCGCGTGCTCATGGGCGCCATCGGCGCGGCCGAGGCCACGGGCGCGGCGCTCGCCAGCTATCTGCTGTTCGAGCCCGGCTTCTGCACCGAGCTGACGCAACTGGGCGAGCGTGACGCGCTGATCCAGGCCGATGCCATCCGTCGCTTTGTCGACACCCACGTTCCGGCGCCCTGAGCCTTGGAGCGCAGCCCTCGCAAGGCGCCCCGACGCTGCAATAGGCTCTGCCCATGCTCAACGTCTTCACCCTCCAGAACAATCGCCTCGTCCGGCACGAAATCGAGGATGCCGACGACCTCGCCGGGCTCGACCCGGTGTGGGCCGATCTGGACGAGCCCGAGAGCTGGGAACTGGCCTGGGTGGAGGAACGCTTCGGCGTGACCGTGCCGGCCGACGCCCTGGTGAAGACCTGGAAGAGTCGGCCCGCTTCGACGCGGAAGAAGACGGCGGCCTGCACCTGCGCACCGACTTTCTGGTGATGGACGACGCCGGCGCGCAGACCATGCGCGTGGCCTTCATCCTGCACGGCAGGCGGCTCATTTCGATGCACAAGGCCGACTCCGCCGTCTTCCGCCTGCTGCGCCTGCGCGCAGGCGCATGCCCGGCTTGATCGAAGGCGGCCTGGACGCCTTGCTCGCGCTGCAGATGACAGACGCCGAATACTCGGCCGATGCGCTCGAAGGCGTGTATGTGGCGCCGGAAGCCGCCAGCGAGTCCATCATGCGCCCGGCACCACCGACACCCGCGCCGCCGGGCAGGCTCGCCGGCGTGACCGGCAATGCGCAGCGTGACCGCGTAGTCCATCAGACTGCCGACACCCGAGACCGGCGCGGCCTTGCGCATGAAATAGGCGGCAGCGCGACGGAGAGATCGAACGTGGCCACGCTGGGTTGGGCCGCGCCGCCCGCGGTGCGAACGAGCACCGGATGGCGCACACCCTTGACGCCCACTTGCTGGATGGGCAGGTTGCGGCGGTCGGAGGTGGCCTGAATGTCAGACAGGGGCGCGGCCTTGCTGAACAACTTTTCCGGGGCATGCATCCGCGGTCCTTTCGCCATGCGGCGCTGCGCGCCTGGGGTGCGTGGTTGAGTGCGTGCACACGTTCGTGCAAAAGCCAGCCCGCCGGCTGTTCGGACGATACCGAACCGCCCCTTGCAGCGGCGGTCGGGCCGCCGATCTCAACCCTTTTGCTTCAACAGCGCCTGAATCGTGTCGACGAACTCGGCGTTCTCGGGGGTTGTCAGGCTGGAATACACGTTCACCACCTTGCCCTGGCGGTCGATCAGGTATTTGTAGAAATTCCACTTGGGTTGATCGCCCGTGGCCAGGATGAGCTTCTTGTAGAAGGCATTCGGCTGGGGCTCGGTGACGTGCGAGGGCGCGAACATCGGGAAATTCACGCTGTAGGTGTCTTTGCAGAACGCGGCGATCTTGCTCGGATCCTTCATTTCCTGGTTGAAGTCGTTGGACGGGAAACCGAGCACCACCAAGCCTTCAGGCCCGTATTTCTTGTACATCGCTTCCAGCCCCTTGTACTGCGGGGTGAAGCCGCAATAGCTGGCGGTGTTCACCACCAGCACCACCTTGCCGGCGTATTGGCAGAGGTCGATGGATTTGTCGTCCTGCAAGCGCGGAACGGTCTGGTTGAGCAGGGTTGGGCAGGTGCCCGAGGCCGCCTGGGGGGCGGGCGACGCAGGCGCTTGGGTGTTGGCGGCTTGGGCATTCAGGGCCACGCCGCCAAACAAGGCGGCGGCAAGCACGATGGGGAAGAGGCGCATCGGTCACTCCAGTCGGGTAGCAGGCATGAACGTGGGAAGGATGATGCAGGACGTCCTGGACAAAACACCAGCCGAAGCCGTTTTGTCCAGGACAACTGTGGGGTTTTGTCCAGGACGAGTCGAGGCCGCCTAAGATGCTTGCGAGCATCGAGGCGGCGCGACGCACGCGCTCCTCGAGGTCAAGGACAGCTGGGAGCGGGCCATCCGCTTCCTTGAAAAATCGAAGATGGACACCCATGACTGACAACGCCTGTCATGTCGATACGGATTCAGCCCGCCCGCGAAACCCGCGACCATGAATGACCGCACCGCCTCATCCGCCCTGCGCATGAACATTGCCGCCGTCGAACGCGATACCGGAATTCCCAAAGACACCTTGCGGGTCTGGGAGCGGCGCTACGGCTTCCCCCAACCGTTGCGCGACGCCATGGACGAGCGCCAGTACCCGCTCGATCAGGTGGAGAAGCTGCGGCTCATCAAGCGCCTCATGGGCGCCGGGCACCGGCCCGGGCGCATCGTCGGCCTGCCCACCGAGCATCTCGATGCCCTGGCGCGGGCGCAGGAAGGACCCGCGCAGGCGCCAATCGCACGCACTCAGGCCCAGACACAGAGCCTGCATGACTTGCAGTTGATCAAGCAGCACGACGCCGAAAAGTTGCGGCGTGAACTGGTGCAGGCTCAGATGCGCCTGGGCTTGGGCCGCTTCGTCACCGAGATCGCCGCCCCGCTCGTCACGGAGGTTGGCGAGGCCTGGATGCGCGGCGACCTGGAAATTTTCGAAGAGCACCTGTTTTCCGAAATCATGCACCGCGTGCTGCGCGCCGGCATCGCGGCCGTTCCGGGTCCGGAATCCCCGGCGGCGGCGCGCCCCCGCGTGCTGCTCACCACCATGCCGCAAGAGCCGCACGGCATGGGCTTGCTGATGGCCGAGGCGATGCTGGCGCTGGAAGGTTGCCACTGCATCTCGCTGGGCGTGCAGACGCCGTTGTGGAACATGCTGCTGGCGGTGCGGGCGCATCGCAGCGACGTGCTGGTGCTGAGTTTTTCAGGCGTGCCGCCGCAGACCCAGGTCTTGGACGTGCTGGCTGAACTGCGCGACAAGCTGCCCGCCCATGTGGCACTGTGGGCCGGCGGTTCGTCGCCCGCGCTCAAACGCGCAGCGCCCGGCATTCAGGTCACCCGCGCCCTCGGCTCGCTGGCCGAGGCCGTGGCGGCCTGGCGCAGCGCCCACCCCTCGCCACCAGCGGTGGACGGCGCCGCCTGACACCCCGTCAAGGCTTGGTCGCCGTCGGCGTACCGGCGTCCGGTGTTTGCGCATCATCCAGGGGTGCCGCCTCTGCAGACGGGGGCACGGCCGTGGCTGGAAACTCGCCGCCGGCCACCTTCGGCTCGCGGTGTTCGCCTTCCTTCAGCCCCAAGGCCTCGGAGTAGACCGAGCGATGGCGCAGCAGGCTGCCGATGACGGAAGCGATGACGCAGGCCGGCATGGCCGCCATCACCACGTTGTAGTTGCGCGTGATCTCGAACACCATGATGGCCGACATCGCCGGGGCGTGGGTGGTGGCGGCCAGCAGGCTGCCCATGCCCACCAGGGTCCACAGCGCCTGCGAGTGGCTGGCTTCGGGCACGAGGAACAGATGCGACACCATCAGCCCCATGGCGCCGCCGAGCGCCAGCGTGGGGGTGAGCACGCCGCCCGGAATGCCCGCGGCGCTCGCGGCCGTGACGGCGAGCATGCGCAACACGAACACCGCGGCCACGGCCGTGAGCGTCCAGTGATCGACCAGGAAGGACTGCACCACGCTGTAGCCATTGCCCCAGACCTGCGGCATGAGCAGGGACAGCAGGCCGATGAACAGGCCGGCCAGGCCCATGCGCAGCGGCAGGAAGCCGACCAGTGGCTGATACTTGCGGCGCGCGGTGTCGAGCAGCCAGAGGAAGGCCGGACCGATGAAGCCGGCCAGCAGGCCGAGCAGCGAGGCGTCGAGCAGGTCGATGAAGCTGATGGGCGGCACCATGTGCGCCAGGTAGAGCGGGCCGGTGGCGAACAGGCTTTGGGTGGTGA
This sequence comes from Thiomonas sp., assembly GCF_054608695.1. Taxonomy (NCBI): domain Bacteria; kingdom Pseudomonadati; phylum Pseudomonadota; class Betaproteobacteria; order Burkholderiales; genus Thiomonas; species Thiomonas sp. The sequence goes on along the minus strand of NZ_JBTRXV010000034.1, from coordinate 11,301 downwards.
GTTCTCCGATCACCGCGGCCACCAGCACGGCGGTGATTTCGCGCAGCTGCAGGCCGCCGAGAATGATTTCGGCGACGAACAGGGTGCCGGCGATCGGCGCGTGATACGCCCCGGCAAAACCCGCTGCCGCACCGCAGGCGACGATGAGCCGCTGGTGCGCCGGGTCGGCGCGGCCGATGCGGCCGATGAGGGACGACACCAGCGAGGCGAACTGGATCATCGTGCCCTCGCGGCCGATGGTGATGCCGCCGCTCACCGCCACCAGCGACGAGGCGGTGCGCATCAGGTTGGGCACCACCGGCAGCAGGCCGTCGCCCACGCGCACCGCCTCCATATACTCCGGCCCGCGCGGGCGCTTGATCCAGCGCTGCCCGGCCCACATGATGAGCCCGCCGACGACCGCGGCAATCACTGGAATGACGGCCCGCTGCCAAAGCGGCAGCCCGGCGGCAGCGGTGACCAGATGCTCGTGCGTGCTGTAGAGGCGGATGATGGCGTACATCGCCTGGCGGAAGCCCTCCACCGCCACCGAGGCGACAAAACCGATGATGGCAGCGACCAGCATCATCGGCACCATCGGGTCTAAACCCAGGCGCAGATGGACGAGCAAGGCGTGGAAGCGGTTCGAGATGGATTCGGACATGACGAGCTGGCGCGGCAGGCCATCGCCGCTGCGCAAGGGAAAGGTTGCAGAAATGGTATCGGCTCGCACGCCCCGGAGCGGTGAAGTTTGGTGAACGCCGGCAACAAGCGCTCCACCACGGCGACGCGCGACCGATCGCGGGTCCTCGCGGATGGTCGTGGTTGGCCGCTGGCGGTCGCGTTGCCGCGAACGGGTTCGTACCGCCCGCACGGACGGCTTTGCGACAATGCCAGCCATGTCCAGCAGCCCCGCATCCACCTCGCCCCCCGCCCCGGCCTTTCTGCGCAAGCTCTGCGCGCCGGCGCAATTGCCGCAGGCCCTGGCCGCGCTGCCGCGCCCGCTGGTGTTCACCAACGGCGTGTTCGACATCCTGCACCGCGGCCATGTGACTTACCTCGCACAGGCGCGCGCGCTCGGCGCCAGCCTGGTGCTGGGGCTGAACTCCGACGCTTCGGCGCGCAGCCTGGGCAAGGGCCCCGAGCGCCCGCTCAACCCGCAAGACGATCGCGCCGCCGTCCTGGCCGCGCTGGAAAGCGTGAGCCTGGTGGTGCTGTTCGACGAAGCCACGCCGCTGGCGCTGCTGCGGCAGGTGCGCCCCGAGATTTATGTGAAGGGCGGCGACTACAGCGTCGCGACCCTGCCCGAAACCCCGCTGGTGCACGGCTGGGGCGGCGAGGTGCGCATCCTGCCCTTCGTCGCCGGCCGCTCCACCACGGCGCTGGTGCGGCGCATTCGCGGGGAAGGCTGAACCCCGCCCCACGGGGGCGCGTCACGCATCCGGGTGCGGATGCAGAGCCCGCCGCAGGCCCGTACGGCCCTATGGGCTGGACGCGCTCTTGCGTTGCGCCGTGGGCGGAATGCGCAGGGCTTCGCGGTATTTGGCCACGGTGCGCCGCGCCACGGTGATGCCCTGGGCGGCGAGGCGCTCGGCGAGTTCGCCGTCCGAGAGCGGCGCCGCCGGGTTCTCGTCCTGCACCATTTGCCGGATGATGGCGCGCACCGCGGTGCTCGATGCGTTGCCGCCGGTATCGGTGGCCAGGCCCGAGCCGAAAAAGTATTTCAGCTCGAACGTGCCGAACGGCGTGAGCACGTATTTCTGCGTGGTCACACGCGAGATGGTGGACTCGTGCAAGCCGAGCTCATCGGCAATTTCGCGCAGCACCAGTGGGCGCATGCCCAGCTCGCCATGGCTGAAAAAGTTCTGCTGGCGCTCGATCACGGCCTGCGCCACGCGCTCGATGGTCTCGAAGCGCTGCTGCACGTTGCGCACGAACCAGCGCGCCTCCTGCAACTGGCCCGACAGCCCGGCGCCGTCGCGCGAGCGGCGCAGCAGATCGGCATACAGGCTGTTGATGCGCAGCTTGGGCAGCACCTCGGGGTTGAGCATCGCGCGCCAACGCCGGCCACTGCGCATGGCGATGACGTCGGGCGTGACGGCCTGCGCGGTGGACGGCATGAAGCGCGCGCCCGGGCGCGGATCCAGCCGCGCGATGCGTTGCTGCACGTCGCGCAGCGCGGCCTCGTCGACCTGCAGGGCGCGGGCCAGCCGCTTCCAGTCGCGCTTGGACAGCAGGGCCAGATGGCCGCCAGCGCACAAGGCGATGGCCAGGTCGCGCTCCGGGCAGGGGGCTTGGCGCTGGAGTTGCAAGCACATGCACTCGCCCAGGCTGGTGGCGCCGACGCCAGCCGGGTCGAAACTCTGCACCAGCTTCAAACCCATGCGCAGCGCGCTGCACAGCGCTTCGCGCTCCTCCTCGCCGGCCTCGGCGTCGAGTTCGGCGGCCAGCAACTCGGGGCCTTCGGCCAGGTAGCCGTCTTCGTCGAGCGAGTCGATGATGGCCTCGGCCGCGGCGCGGTCGGCCTCGCTCAGCCCCAGGCCCGCGAGCTGGCCGCGCAGATGGGCGCGCAGATCGGTGCCCACATGCGCCAGGCCCAGCGGGTCGAAGTCGTCGTCGGCCTCGCCGCCACTGCCCTGCCAGTTTTCGCCCGGCGCGGTATCCCACTCGCCCTGCTCGGCACCGGATTGCCAGTCCTCGCGGTCGAGCTTGAGTTCGACGGCCTCATCGCTCGCCTCCTTGCGCGCCTCGGCGGCCTCCGTCGCGCTTTGCGCCTCGGCGGGCGTCTCGACATCGCCCTCGCCTTCCTCATGCTCCAGAAAAGGGTTGGCTTCGAGCATCTGCTCGACTTCCTGCTGCAACTCCAGCGTGGAGAGTTGCAGCAGGCGGATGGATTGCTGCAGCTGCGGCGTGAGCGCGAGGTGCTGCGACAGGCGAAGATTGAGCGACTGCTTCATGGTTTTGGCGCGCTCAAGGAAACGCAGGGGCGCTCATAAGCGGAAACTCTCGCCCAGATAGACCTTGCGCACGGCCGGGTTGTTGACGATGTCGTCCGGCTTGCCCAGCGCCAGCACGCTGCCCTCGCTGATGATGCAGGCGTGGTCGCAGATGCCCAGGGCTTCGCGCACGTTGTGATCGGTGATGAGCACGCCAATGCCGCGCGACTTGAGGAATTGGACGATGCGCTGGATTTCGATGACGGCGATGGGATCGATGCCGGCGAAGGGCTCGTCGAGCAGGATGAACTGGGGATTGGTGGCCAGCGCCCGGGCAATTTCCACCCGCCGCCGCTCGCCGCCCGACAAGGCGATGGCCGGACTGTCGGCCAGATGCTCCACATGCAGCTCGCGCAGCAACTGCCCCAGGCGCGCTTCGATCTCGGGCTTTTTCAGGGCACGGCCCTCGGCGTCGTGCTGCAGTTCCAGCACCGCACGCACGTTTTCGGCCGCCGACAGGCCGCGAAAAATCGAGGCTTCCTGCGGCAGGTAGGACAGTCCCAGACGCGCGCGCCGGTACATCGGCTGATGCGTGATGTTCTGGCCGTTGAGGTGGATTTCGCCGCCGTCGGCCCGCACCAGGCCGACGATCATGTAGAACGAGGTGGTCTTGCCGGCGCCGTTCGGGCCGAGCAGCCCGACCACCTCGCCACCGCGCACCTCCAGGCTCACGTCGCGCACCACCTGGCGCCCGCCATAGCGCTTTTGCAGGCCGCGCATGCTGAGCACCCCGGCATGCTGGGTCTGGGCCGGCGCCGCCGGCTCCACCGGCTTCAACACCGCTGCGTTCACGGCTGCGCTCCCAGGCCTGGCGACACCTTCAACGCCGGCGCCGGCCCGCTGGGCTTGGCTGCGGGCTGCGTGGTGCGCGGCGACAGCATCACCCGCACCCGGCCGTTGGGGTTGGAAGGCGTGGCGCCGGCTTTGCCGCCGACCACGGTGAAGACATCCGTCAGGTCGTTGTAGGTGATGACCTCACCCTGGGCGCGGTCCGTCAGCTTGCCATCGCTCAGGCGGTCGAGCGTGGCCTGGCCGGTGAATGTGACCACGTCGCTCTTGCCGTCGTAGTGAATGGTGACGGCGCTGCCGAACATCGACGGCGTGGGCTGCCCCGGCTGCGCGTCCAGCGTCTGCGCGTAGGTCGCGAGCTTGTTCGGCGTGCCGAATGCGGTGGCGTCGTCATAGCCCTGCGGCGTCTGCACCACCTCCACGCGGGCGGCGCGAATCACCAGCGAACCTTTGGTGACCACCACATTGCCGGTGAACACGCTGGTCTGCTTGACGTCGTTGTAGTGCATCGCGTCGGCCTCGACCTGAATGGGCTGCGTCTTGTCGGACTGCAGCGCCTGGGCCGGAACCAGCGTGGCCGCCAGCAGCGCCGCCAGCAGCAGGCGCGTCGCGGAGCGAAGCATGGGCATGAAGTTTGCTTTCATGTGGAGCATTGTAGGCATGTCGGCCCCGTTCCCGAGCCGCCCGGCTCGGGCAGGGGTCGGCTGTCGGCTGGTCTTGGCCCAAGCGTGAAAAAGCCCGCGATTGCGGGCTTTTTCAGCGGCAAGACGAAGCCGGAATCTGGCTTATTTGGCTGTTTTGGCCATGCCAGCGCGCAATTGCTGCACCAGAAAATCGACCGCCTGCAAGACCTTCTCGTTGTTGGGCGTCTCCGGCATCGAGGCTGATGCGGTGTACATGCCGCCGACCGCAAGCGTGGGCACGCCGGTGATCTGGTAGTCCGTCACCATTTGCGTGGCGCGCTTGGTTTCCATTTGCACGCCGAAGGAGTTGTAGGCGTTCATGAACGTGGCCTTCGGAATGCCGCGCCCGACCAGCCAGTTGGCCATCTGCTCCGGCGTTCCGAGCGGGATGTGCTGCACATGAATGGCGTTGAAAATGGCGCCCTGCAAGGCATCGACCTTGCCCAGGGCCTTGAGCGCGTAATACAGCTTTTGCTGCGCGACGTATTGCGGCGCGAACGCCACCGGCACGCGTTCCAGGACGACATCGGCCGGCTGCTTTTTCGCCCAGGCTTCCAGCAGGGGCTCGAACTCGAAGCAATGCGGGCAGTCGTACCAGAAGAATTCGGTGACGACGATCTTGCCCTTGTGGCCAACCGGCTGTGCGCTCGGCAGCCTGTTGTAACCGGCGCCCTCCTGGAATGGGGCGGCGCCTGCGGCGTTTGCCGCAACACTGAAACCGAGCAACAGCAGCGCGGCGATGCGGGCGAACCAGCGATTCATGGTGCTTCCTTTCAACGGGTTGAGATGGGTGTGCAATCCAGTTGCCGCGTGTGCAGGGTCGCCTCGCTCGAGACCAACCCTGTTCCGCGGTGCTACTTCGAGACCTTAACGACTGCGGATTCGATTCCGTTGTCATTCAAGAGTTTCTGCGCCTTGTCGGCCGGCTCGGCGGCGGGGTAAGGGCCCACGCGCACGCGGTATAGGGTGCGGCCACCGACCACGCGCTCGTCAATATGCGCTTCCAGCCCGGTGAACGCCACTTTGGCGCGCTGGCTCTCGGCGTCGGCCTTGGTGCTGTAGGCGCCGATTTGCAGGATGTAGAGCAGATTGGACGATCCCGCCGGAGCGGCGGTATTCGCCGGCGCTGGCGTTGCGGGGCTGAACGCACCCGTGGCACCAGCGGCCGTCGCCGCTTGGCCCGACTGCACCACCCCGGTGGGCGGCTGGCCCAGCGACTCGATCGCCTTGGGCGAGAGCGGGGCGCTGCTCACCTGCACGGGGATGGAGCTGCCGGCCACCGGAGCCGGAGCGCCGCCGCTGACCAGTCCCTGGTTCGGATTCCAGTTGGCCGCGCCGGACGCCGCGCCGGTGGGGCGCTCCTGGAAACGGTTCATGAAGGGCAGCGGCGCCTTGGTGATGTACATGGCCGCCACCAGCGCGATGGCCAGGCCCAGCACCAGACCGATGATCAGGCCGAGCAGGGTGCCGCCGCGCTGGGCGCAGCCGGGCGAACGGATGGGGCGAAGGTGTTGAGGCATGGCGTGACGGGATGGGGTGCGATGGAGTGACGGCGGCGCGAACCGAGGGCTGTTGAACCTGTGCAGGCCTGGCCTGGGCGGGCCTTACATGCGCTGCGGGCTGCTGACGCCCAGCACGGCCAACGCATTGTGCAACACCTGACGCACGGCTTGCAGCAGGGCGAGACGCGCCTGCTTGAGCGCGGCATCATCCACCAAGACGCGCTCGGCGTTGTAGAAGGCGTGGAAGCTGCCGGCGAGCTGGCGCGCGTAGAACGCCACATCGTGCGGCGTCAGGTCGTCCGCAGCCTGGCGCAGCATCTCGGGGTAGTGGGCAAGCAGCAGCATCAGCTCCAGCTCGCGGGGGCTGGTGAGCGGGCTCAGGTCGGCCCGCTGCAACGCCGCTTCATCGCCGCCGTCGCGCTCGGCCCATTGCGCCAGCACCGAACAGATGCGGGCGTGGGCGTACTGCACGTAGTACACCGGGTTTTCATCGCTCTGCGCCAGGGCCAGGTCGACGTCGAAGACGAACTCGGTGTCGGCCTTGCGGGACACCAGGAAAAAACGCACCGCGTCGCGCCCGCGCTGCAAGGCGGCGTCGCGCTCGGCTGGCGTCATGTCGTCGCGCACGCCGCCGGACCACTCGATCAGATCGCGCACCGTGACATAGCTGCCGGCGCGCTTGGAGATCTTCACTTCCTCGCCGCCGCGCATCACCGTCACCATCTTGTGCAGCACATAGCTTGGGTAGGTTTCGGGAATGGCCGGATTCGCCGCCTGCAGACCGGCGCGCACGCGGGCGATGGTGCCGTGGTGGTCCGAGCCCTGGATGTTGATGGCGTGGTGGAAGCCCCGCTCCCATTTGGCCAGGTGATAGGCGACGTCCGGCAGGAAGTAGGTGTAGCTGCCGTCGGACTTGCGCATCACGCGGTCCTTGTCGTCGCCGAAATCGGTGGTGCGCAGCCACAACGCGCCCTCGTGCTCGTAGGTGTGGCCGGAAGCGACCAAGGCCTGGACCGTGCGCTCCACCCGGCCGTCGGCGTACAGGCTGGACTCCAGGTAGTAGTTGTCGAAACGGATGCCGAAGGTCTTGAGGTCGAGGTCTTGCTCGCGGCGCAGATAGGCCACGGCGAAGCGGCGGATGGCGTCGAGGTCGTCGGCGCTACCCGCGGCTTGCACCGCCGCGCCGCCTTCGGCCGGCACCACGGCCCGCGCCAGATAGTCGCGCGCGATCTCGGCGATGTACTCGCCGTTGTAAGCCGCCTCGGGCCAGCCCGCCGCGCCCGGCGCCAGCCCGCGCGCCCGCGCCTGCACCGACAGCGCCAGGTTCTGGATCTGCACCCCGGCGTCGTTGTAATAGAACTCGCGCGTCACCGTCCAGCCGCTGGCGGCCAGCAAGGCGGCCATGGTGTCGCCCAAAGCGCCCTGCCGGCCGTGGCCGACGTGCAAGGGCCCGGTCGGGTTGGCCGAGACGAACTCGACGAGCACCGGCCCGGCGCTGCCCGCCGGCTCGCGGCCGTAAGCCTCGCCCAGGGCATTGACCGCCGCCACCACGGCCTGCTTGAGCGATGCGGCCAGGGTGAAATTGATGAAGCCCGCGCCCGCCAACTCGATGTTCGCCAGCCCCGCCATCAAGGCCGCATCGGCCTGCACGGCGTCCATCAGGGCTTGGGCGATATCCCGTGGGTTGCGCTTGAGGCTGCGTGCGAGCTGCATCGACAGCGTGCAGGAAAAATCACCATGCCCGGCTGATTTTGGCCGCTCCAACACGGCTTCGGGGGCTTGCGGGTGCAGATGTTTCGCGGTTGTGGAGAGAACTCCTGTCAACCGTGATAGATATTCGTACATTATGGTTTCGTTGCGATACAAATCCGCGCATTTTAGGGTCGCCTTCCGCCACGGTTGCCGCCCTGCAGGTGTGGAGTTGAGTTCGCAGCGCCATCTTGGTTCCCCTGGCCCTCCAGACGGTTTGCCGCCTGCGTCCTGGCTCTCATTCATCTCTCGCTCGGAGTTTCACCCATGAAGAAGATCATCATCGCCATCAGCCTGTCCTGTGCCGCCTTCACCCTGCCAGGCCTGGTTTCAGCCCAAGCCGCCACCGCGCAAACCAGCAAAATGGCCACCTGCAACGCCGACGCCAAGACCAAGGCGCTCAAAGGCGAAGACCGTAAAAAGTTCATGAAGGAATGCCTGAGCGCCAAGGCTGCCGAACCGTCCAAGATGGCCGAAGAAAAGAAAGCCATGCCGGCCGCCGCTGCGCACGAAGGCAAGAAGCTGACCGTTCAGCAAGAAAAAATGGTGGCCTGCAACAAGGATGCCAAGACCAAGGCGCTGAAGGGCGACGATCGCAAGAAGTTCATGAAGGAATGCCTGAGCGCCAAGAAGTAGTAAGGCGTTCTCAAGGAAACGAAGCAGCGCTCAAGAGCAAACGAAGGGCCGCTCCCGAGTTTCCTGGCCCCCTCGCGGGGCTGGCGCGAAGCGGCCGTTTGGGGCGCTGTTCTTGACGTTTTGCACTGTCGGCAGACCGTCGGTGGTGTTTTTCGAACAACGGGGGCTGCTTTGCAGCCCCCGTTGTTTTACCCCGCCGCAGTCTGGCTGCGCTATTGCACTATTGCACTATTGCTGCACCAGGGTATAGGTGTTCAGCCCGAGGCTGCCGAGTTTGCTTTGCAGCGCCGCATCCGGCTGGCTGGAGGCCAGGGGACCGATCTGCACCCGGTAAAACACCGCGCCATGAATCGTGCCCGGGACGATGATCACCGGCCCGACCCCCGCTGCCATCAGGCGCGCGCGCTCGGCCTGGGCGTTGGCTTGCAGCGCGAAGGCGCCGGTCTGTACATAGGATTGGGGCGACCCCGGCAGTTGCGGCGCAAGTTCCTGCGGCACGGAGGCCGGCATGGGCGCGGGGCCAGCCAGGGGCGGCGGCGCTGCCTGGGTCGATGACACTGGAGTCGCCGAAAAGCCCGTCGCCGGCTGCACAGGCGCAGGCGCTGGCGGCACCCCGCCACCCGCAGGATTCGGGCTCGTGGGACTGTCGACGGCAGCAATTTGCATGGGTGGCAGGGGCTGCGTCACGATGCCCGCATCCTGCACCGCCCCGGTTTGAGCCACAGCCACGGCGGGAGCCGGCGCAAACTGCTCGGGCAGCGCCGGATTGGCTGGCATGGGGGACGGCCCAGGCTGGGGCGTGGCTGGCGTCGCCGGCGCACCGCTGGCGGGCGATGGCATTGCTGGCGGGACATTGCCGGCCAGCGCGACGATGCGCACCTGGGCCGTCCCCGTGCGCGTGATGCCCAGCGCCTGGGCCGCGCCGTAGGACAGGTCCATGATGCGGCTATCGACAAAGGGCCCGCGATCGTTCACCACCACCAGCGCGCTGCGGCCATTGGCCAGATTGGTGACTTGCACACAGGTCGGCAGCGGCAGCGTGCGGCTGGCCGCGGTGAAGGCGCGCGGGTTGAAGCGGTCGCCCATGGACGTGGTCGAGCCCGACTCCCAGCCATACCACGACGCCTTGCCCTGCGCCTCGTAGCCCGACGCGCTGCGCAGCGGCGTGTAACTGCGCCCCAGCACGCGGTAGGTGCGGTTGTAGGCGGCGCGGGTGTTGGGTGCAGGGGCATAACAGCCGCTTTCACCATTCACCGGCGCCTGCCCCTCGGTCCCTTGCGAACTCAGCGGCACGCTGGAACAGCCGCCCATGGCGAACAACACCGCCAGCAATGGCACAAACCCCAGCGTCGCCCAGCCTTTGCCGGGGGCGGGATGGCATGCGACCCCTGCGGCGCTGGAAAGTCCGGCAACGAGCTTGAGGCCGCTGCTCATGGCCTCAAGGTTGAAGGCTCTTGCCGTCGCGCCGCATGCCATGCAAACGCCTGCATTCGGGGCATGCCCGCGCCTCGCAGATTGCAAGTGCCTTGGTGCGCGTTCGAGGAAACCGTCGACATGGCTCTGATTTTAGGGACTGCTGACGCTATTTCCGCGCCCGCGACGGGCCTGGGCGCACCGTCAGCCACTTTCAGGAAAACGCAGGGCCGCCCCAAGTTTCCTTGCCCCCCGCGGGGGGCAAGGCGGGCTCGGCCCGACTCCGGGGGCACTCAAACCCATTGCGCCGTCGTCGTCATCACCTTGGCTGCGCCGCGCATGGCCCAGCGCACCGGAGCAGGCAGGCGGGTGGCGCCCAGCTTGTCCGCCGCGCGCGCATGCTCCACCTCGTCGGCCTGCATCTGCGCCACCACCGCACGCGACTCCACATCCGCCTGCGGCAGGCGTTGCAGATGCGAAGCCAGGTGCTGCTCCACCTGGTTCTCGGTTTCCACGACGAAGCCCAGGCTCACCTTGTCGCCCGCCACGCGCCCGGCCAGCAGGCCCAGGCCGAAGGCCCCGGCGTACCACAGCGGGTTGAGCCAGCTCGGGCGCGAGTCCAGTTCGCGCAGGCGCTGCGCGCACCAGGCCAGGTGATCGCCCTCCTCCCGCGAAGCGTGCAGAAAATGTTTGCGCAACTGGCCGTCGCGCGCCGCCAGCGCCTGCCCCTGGTACAGCGCCTGGGCGCAGATTTCGCCGACGTGGTTCACCCGCATCAGCCTGGCCGAAAGCTCGCGCTCGGCCAAGGGCATGGCAGCGCCCTGACTGGCCGCCCGCCTCGCCAGGGGCGGCGCAGGCATCGGCCGCGACGGTTGCAAGCCGCCGGCCAGGGTTTTCAGCGCGTTGTCCGCCGCGACCAGCAAACGGTCGACCGCGCCTGGGCGCGTCGATGCCCGCGACCGGGCGGATGATGCTGGTTCGGCTCGGTGGATGGTGACCATGATGGAACTCCTTTCAAAGTCAGGCAGAGGACACAAGCCGGCAACCCATGCCCATTCCCCTTGCCCGGTGTGAAAGCATAGACTTCTCCTGGCAGCTGGGCTGCCATCCGGGCGTGCTTGTTCACCACGCTGCCGCGCCCCGCATGTTGTTCCAGTGCAACGCAACCTCAGGAATCTGGCCCGATGTCGGAACGAGGCCTTGCACCGGTCATCCTCGGGTGCTGAAATGCATGCAACTCCCATCCCGGAGTTGGCGAGTCTGACGGCCGGCACCGAGCCCAAGCCGGCTTGCTACGCAGCGGTAGGCAGCATCGCGGCAAACCGTTTTATCCAACAATCTTCTGGAGATGCATCTATGAAAAAATCACTACTCGCGCTGGCCGTGCTTGGCGCATTCTCAAGCGCAGCCTTCGCCCAAAGCAGCGTGCAGCTGTACGGCATCATCGACCTGGGCGTGGCCCATTACAGCAACGGTAATGGCAGCGTCACCAAGCTGGGCACCGGCATCCAGTCGGGTTCGCGTATCGGCCTCAAGGGCACTGAAGATCTGGGC
>NZ_JBTRXV010000033.1:0-41616 GCF_054608695.1 Thiomonas sp. | reverse complement strand
GACAGCACCCAGCGCGGCTCGGCCATCTGGTCGTAAACCTTGCGCAGCGCCGGCGCCATTTTGTTGCACAGCGTTCCGGCGACGATCATCAAGTCGGACTGGCGCGGACTGGGCCGAAAGACGATGCCGAAGCGGTCGAGGTCATAGCGCGCAGCGCCAGCATGCATCATTTCGACCGCGCAGCAGGCCAGACCGAAAGTCATGGGCCAGAGTGAACCGGTGCGGGTCCAGTTGATCAGCTTGTCGGCCGATGTGGTGATGAAGCCTTCGTTCAGAACGCCTTCGATGCTCATGCTTGTTCCTCAAGGTGCAAACCGAGATTACTCCCAGTCCAGCGCCCCCTTTTTCCATTCGTAGATAAAGCCCACCACAAGAATGGACAGGAAAATCATCATGGCCCAGAACCCCGTTGCCCCAACCTGCTTGAGCACCACGGCCCAGGGAAAAAGGAAGGCGATTTCCAGGTCGAACAGGATGAACAGGATGGCAACGAGGTAATAGCGCACATCGAATTTCATGCGTGCGTCCTCGAAGGCCTCGAAGCCGCATTCATAGGGTGCATTCTTGGCGCTGTCGGGACGGCTGGGGCCGAGAAGGCGACCCAAAGCCAATGGCGCGATACCGACGCCGGTGCCGACCAGAATGAAGAGCAAAACAGGCAAATATTGCTCAAGAAACATCAGGCCTCCTCCTTGTGACTTCGTCGATGCAAACCGGAACTTTGCCAGCCAACACGCTGCTTGAGGCAGGCCGACCCGCAGCCCGCCACAGCCGCTAGAGCGTATGTGAAAGCTGCCGTTTATTGTTTGATGTACTGCAACATTTTGGTGCCGACGGCGAGACTCGAACTCGCACAGCTTTCGCCACTACCCCCTCAAGATAGCGTGTCTACCAATTTCACCACGTCGGCAAAACCTCATTCAATGCGCTGTGTTGCAAACCTTGAGGAATGCAACCAAACCGTGCATTTTAGCCACCTCGCGAGCTTCCAAGCAACGCATAACCATGCCTGTTTGCGCAACGACAAGTTTCAAGAGCGGAGCACATTGACAAGCCGCAGGAAATGATGTTGTGCGCTGCAGCAGCCAAGCTTACTTTGCGCCGCTTGTCTTCGGAGCGGGCACTGCCGCAGGCTTGGCCGCAGAAGCAGCCTGCGCCCCAGGACCCGCGCCCGGAATCTGCGCGATGCCAGCGGGCACCGCCGATGCCGCTGGCTTGGCTGCAGCGCTGGCTGCCTGTGCCGCCACAGGTTTCTCGGCGCCTGCAAGCTTGCTCATCAAGCCACCACCCTCACCCGGCTGATTGCCGAAATAGGCCAGTGCCAGGGTGCAGATAAAAAAAAGTGTGGCGGCAACCGCCGTACTGCGACTGAGAAAATTGGCGGAGCCGGTGGCGCCGAACAGGCTGCCGGATGAACCGGAACCGAACGATGCCCCCATGTCGGCGCCTTTGCCGTGCTGCATGAGGATCAGGCCGACCATGGTGAGCGCGGACAGGATTTGAATGACGAGGATGAGGGTCAGGGCGATATGCATGATGAAATCGGGTGAGGTCGGGTTGCGGCTTCAGGCGGAAAACCTGGCTGCGTCAACGATGGCGAGGAAATCGGCAGCCTTGAGCGAAGCCCCGCCGATCAGCCCGCCGTCGATATCCGGCTGGGCAAAGAGTTCGACGGCGTTGTCGGGCTTGACACTGCCGCCGTAAAGCAGGCGGGTGGCAGCGGCACCCGCCTGATGGCGAACGGCGCGCTGGCGTATGAAAGCATGGACCTCCTGCGCTTGCGCCGGGCTTGCGGTGCGTCCGGTGCCGATGGCCCAGACCGGTTCATAGGCCAGGACGATCTGGTGGATGCGTGGGCCCAGCAGTTGCAACACCGCGTCGAGTTGTGCCCCGACGACGGCCTCGGTTTCTCCACGCTCGCGCTGCTCCAGGGTTTCGCCAACGCACACAATGGGTGTCATGCCTGCATCGAGTGCGCGCTGGGCCTTGATGGCCACCGTGCTGTCAGCCTCGGCGTGGTAGGCCCGGCGCTCGGAATGCCCGACGATGACATGGCCGCAGGCGAAATCGCGCAGCATGCCCACCGACACTTCGCCGGTGTATGGGCCTTGTTCATGCGCGGAACAGTCTTGCGCACCCAGCTTGATGGGCGTTCTGGCCAGCAGACCCTGCGCCTGCGCCAGGTAAGGGCTGGGGACGCACACGACCACATCGCAAGCCGGCGCGGGCGCGGCAACCAAAGCGTCCAGCAGGGCCTTGTTGGCGGCCAGCGAGCCGTGCATCTTCCAGTTGCCTGCAACCATCTTGCGACGCATCTTGTGTTGTCTCCTCTTGGAATTTTCCGGAATCAGGGCCAGGTCAGCACGATCTTGCCGATGTGCTGACCACCTTCCATCAGCGCGTGCGCCTGGGCCACCTGCGCGGCTGGCAACACCGCATGCACATGGGGCCGAACCCGGCCGGCTTCAATCAGCGGCCAGACCTTGTCACGCAAGGCCAGCGCCACGCCAGACTTGAAGGCCACGCTGCGGGCCCGCAAGGTGGAGCCCGTGATGGTCAGGCGGCGGCGCATCAGCAGCGAGGCATCGAAGCCGGCCGCAGTACCGCCTTGCACCGCGATGATGACCAGGCGGCCATCTTCCGCCATGCAGCCGAGTTCGCGCGCCACGTAGTCGCCGGCCACCATGTCGAGCAGAACATCGACGCCTCGCCCCTTGGTGTGCTCACGCACCTGCTCGGCAAAGTCCTGCGTGCGGTAGTTGATGGCGCGCTCCGCGCCGAGATCCAGACAAGCCTGACATTTCACGTCCGACCCGGCAGTCGCCCAGACGGTGGCGCCGAACGCATGCGCCAGTTGAATTGCCGTGGTGCCAATGCCGCTCGTGCCACCCTGCACCAGCAGCAACTCGCCGGCCTTGAGTGCGCCGCGTTCGAACACGTTGTGCCAGACCGTGAAAAAAGTCTCGGGTAGCGCGGCGGCCTCGGCATCGCTCAGGATTTCCGGCACGGGAAGGCACTGGCCCACGGGGGCAACGCAGTACTCGGCATAGCCGCCGCCCGTGAGTAAGGCACAAACCCGCTGGCCGATGCGCAGGGTGGACCCCCGCAGATCGCCGCTCAGCACTTCGCCGCAAACTTCCAGCCCGGGAATGTCGGAGGCACCCGGCGGCGGCGGGTACAAGCCCTTGCGTTGCAGCACGTCGGGCCGGTTGATGCCGAAGGCACGAACCCGCAGCAGCACTTCCCCAGGCCCAGGTTCAGGTCGATCGCGACCCACCCAGCGAAGAACCTCCGGTGGGCCGGGTTGACTGATCTCGGCAACGAGCATGGACGTCATGGCAGTTCAGTAGGCAGGAGTGGAAACGCTAGGGAAGGCTGGATCAGGACTGCTGCGGCTCGACCGGCGACGTCTGCTGGGCAACGGCTTCTTCCGCGCCGAGCAGAGCCTTGATCGACAGACGGAAGCGGCCCTTGTCGTCGGTTTCGATGACCTTCACACGCACCTTCTGGCCTTCCTGCATATGGTCGGAAACCTTGTTGATGCGCTCGTTGGCGATTTGCGAAATGTGCAGCAGGCCATCCTTGCCCGGCAGCACGTTGACCAGTGCACCGAAGTCCAGCAGCTTGACCACCGTGCCGTCGTAGATCTGACCGATCTCGACCTCGGCGGTGAGCTCGCCAATGCGGCGCATGGCGTCCTTGGCGCGATCGGCGTCGGTTGCGGCCACCGTGATGGTGCCGTCCTCGGCGATATTGATCTGCGTGCCGGTCTCTTCGGTCAAGGCGCGGATGATGGCACCGCCCTTGCCGATGACGTCGCGAATGCGCTCGGGGTTGATCTTCATGGTGTAGAGGCGCGGTGCGAACTGCGACACCTCGGTGCGCGCCCCACCCACGGCTTGCTGCATCAGCCCCAGAATGTGCATGCGGCCTTCGCGCGCCTGCGCCAGCGCCACCTGCATGATCTCGCGGGTGATGCCCTGGATCTTGATGTCCATCTGCAGCGCCGTGATTCCCGTGGCGGAACCGGCAACCTTGAAGTCCATATCGCCCAGATGGTCCTCATCGCCGAGGATATCGGTCAGCACGGCAAAACGGTTGCCGTCCTTGATCAGGCCCATGGCGATGCCGGCAACATGCGCCTTCAGCGGCACACCGGCGTCCAGCAGGCTCAAGCAACCGCCGCAAACCGAAGCCATGGACGATGAACCGTTGGACTCGGTGACTTCCGACACCAGGCGCGTGGTGTAAGCGAAATCTTCCTTCTTCGGCAGCACGGCCAGCAGCGCGCGCTTGGCCAGGCGGCCATGGCCGATTTCGCGGCGCTTGGGCGAACCCATGCGGCCGGTTTCGCCGGTGGCGAACGGCGGCATGTTGTAGTGCAGCAGGAAACGGTCGCGATACTCGCCGCCCAGGGCGTCGATGATTTGCGAATCCTGATCGGTGCCGAGCGTGGCCACCACCAGCGCCTGGGTTTCGCCACGCGTGAACAAGGCGCTGCCATGGGTGCGCGGCAGCACGCCGGTCCGGATCTCGATGGGGCGCACGGTACGGGTATCGCGACCATCGATGCGCGGATCCCCGCTCAGAATCTGGCCGCGCACGATGCGCGCTTCCATGTCGAACATGATGGACTCGACCTTGGTGCTGTCGACCGCCGCGCCGTCTTGGCTCAGGGCTGCGTGCACTTGGGCGTAGACCTGGCGCAGCGCATCGGTACGCGCCTGCTTCTGGGTGATTTTGTAAGCGGTGCGGAAACCTTCGCCGGCAACCATCTCGATGCGGCTGATGAGGGCCTCGTCGCGCGCTTCCGGCTTCCAGTCCCAGGCCGGCTTGCCGCCTTCGCGCACCAGCTCATGGATGGCGTCGATCGCCGTCTGCATCTGCTTGTGGCCATACATCACGGCCTCGAGCATGACGTCTTCGGACAACTGGTCGGCTTCGGATTCCACCATCAGCACGGCCGACTCGGTGCCGGCGACCACCAAGTCCAGCCGGGAATCGGCCAACTGGGCCTTGCTCGGGTTCAGCATGTACTCGCCGTTGACATAACCTACGCGGGCCGCGCCCACCGGGCCGTCGAACGGAATGCCCGAGATCGACAGCGCTGCACTGGCGGCGATCATGGCTGGAATGTCGGCATCGACTTCCGGGTTCAGCGACATCACATGGATGACGACCTGCACCTCGTTGTAGAACCCTTCCGGAAACAGCGGGCGAATCGGTCGGTCGATCAGGCGCGAGGTCAGGGTCTCGCCTTCACTCAGGCGGCCTTCACGCTTGAAAAAGCCGCCAGGAATCTTGCCTGCGGCATAGGTCTTCTCGATGTAATCGACGGTGAGCGGGAAGAAATCCTGACCCGGCTTGGCCTGCTTGGCCGCCACCACCGTGGCGAGCACCACGGTATCGTCCATATTCAGCAACACGGCCCCGGCGGCTTGGCGTGCGATTTCGCCGGTCTCCATCGTGACGGTGTGTTGGCCCCATTGGAAAGTCTTGGTGATTTTGTTGAACATCGTGAACTCCGGTTCATGGGCGCGGGACAACCCCGGCGCCCCCAATCAGTTGCCAGGCCACGGACCGCGGCCCAACTCGGCGGGAAGCACAATGCCATTCCAGCGCAACTCTGGAAACTGGAAAGTCGCATTGGAATGACACAGCAGCACTTCCCTCATCAACGGACCGCATGCACTCCGCGACCCGCACAACAAAACAAAGCGCCTGCGTCGAAGCTTCAACACAGGCGCCTTGATCGTTCCACAACCTCTTACTTGCGCAGGCTCAGCTTGCTGATCAGCGACTTGTAACGCTCGGCATCCTTGGACTTGAGATAGTCCAGCAGCTTGCGCCGACGGCTCACCATGCGCAGCAAACCGCGGCGACCGTGGTGGTCTTTGGCATGGATCTTGAAATGCCCGGTCAGTTCGTTGATACGGGCGGTCAGCAGTGCAACCTGGACTTCGGGGGACCCGGTATCCTGGGCTGCGCGCGCATTGTCGGCAACGATTTGTGCCGTATTGCTCTTGTCGAGACTCATCTTGAAAGTTTCCTGGAGAGAACTGGCGAACGCAGAAGAAACCGTTCCGCGCCGTGAAAAGACAAAGAGTTTACCTGATCGCATGGCTTGAGCGCCGCATGCCGGCCGCGCCGGGCGCCCGAACATGGGAGACTCGGGTCGAGGCTGGATCCAGCCAACTTGGCTGCGGCGCCATGAAAAATCGAACGTGGCAGCGGAGATCCGTCCGTTTTCGTGAATAACTTCACACGCAGTGGGCATTTCACGCGTTGCCTGCCAAGACATCGCCCGCGACCGTGCCATTGCAGTTACATTGCGCCGATTTGTATTGCATCGAGTGCCCGGCATGCGCCTTCAACTGCTATCCGACCTCCACCTGGAAACTGAAACCTTCGCCCCGCAGCCGGCCCCCGGTGCCGACATTCTGGTGCTGGCTGGCGACATTGACGCTGGGCACGAGGGGCTGGATCTTTTTGCCCGTTGGCCTGTGCCCGTGGTGTTCATCGCCGGCAATCACGAATTCGATCACAAAGATTTCGACGCCACCCTGCAGTCCTTGCGCACCCGCTGTGGGCGCCTGGGCATCACCATGCTGGAGCGTGAAAGCGTCATCCTGCAGTTCGGTGAGCAGCGCGTGCGCTTTCTGGGAACAACGCTCTGGAACGACTTTGACCTGTTCGGCGCGTCAGAGCGTGCCCGCTGCATGCGCGCCGCGCGCTATTTCATCGAGGAAGTGCAGCACTCCACCCGCCACGGCCTGCCGATGGATGCCGAATCCTTGCGCCAGGAAGGCCTGCGCAACAAGGCGTGGCTGAGCGATCAACTCCAAGCCGCCCCCAGCGTCCCGGGGCAATACGACAAGACCGTGGTCATCACCCACTTTGCGCCCAGTTTGCGAAGCACCGACCTGCGTTACCCGGTGAATGGTGCGACGGCAAGTTTCTGCAATGCCTACGACGACCTGATCGAGCGCAGCCACTTCTGGATCCACGGCCACCTGCACTGTCGCCACGACTATGCCGTGGGCATGTCTCGCGTGGTTTGCAATTCACGCGGGCACGCCAGCAGCGGCGAAGACTACGACTTCCAACCCCAGGGTGTCTGGGAAGTTTGAGTCTGCGTGAACGTTGGGGATGCGCGAAAGCCAATGCCGCGTTCAGCCATGTGACGTAGTGCAATCAAGCCATGTCCTGCGCTGTGGCTTCAGCGAGTTCAGCCAGATCCCAACGCGGACGGATGTCGAAGGCGTAGCTGTGACTGGCTTTGGCAAGCCCGGCCTGCAAACGCCGACAAGCGGCATAGGCAATCATCGGTCCGTTGTCCGTGCACCACTGCAGATCGGGATAGCAAACGCGCGCACCGACTTGCCGGCATGCGGCATCGAGCTTCTCGCGCAACCGGCTGTTCGCCCCCACCCCGCCCGCCACGACCAGGGTTCCACGCCCGGTCTGACGCAAGGCCTGCATGGACTTCCTGCACAGCACGTCGGTGATGGCCTCCTGCGTGGATGCGGCCAAGTCGGCGCGGCTTTGCTCGCAGATATTCGTCCCCAGTTGGTTCACCCGGGTCAGGACTGCAGTCTTCAGGCCCGCAAACGAAAAATCGAGGTTCCCGCTGTGCAACTTGGGCCTGGGCAAGGCGAACGCCTCGGGGTTGCCGAATGCGGCAAGCCGCGCCAGCGCAGGCCCACCCGGATACCCCAGGCCCAGCAGTTTCGCCGCCTTGTCGAAAGCCTCGCCGGCGGCGTCATCCACCGTCTCACCCAGCAGCCGGTAGCGGCCTAGATCGGCCACGTCCAGCAACATCGTGTGCCCCCCCGAGACCAGCAAGGCTACGAAAGGAAAAGTCAACGTCGGGTCGGAAAGCAGGGGCGACAGCAAATGACCTTCCAGGTGATGCACGCCAAGGAGCGGCTTGTCCGCGGCCATCGCCAGTGCCGTCGCCAGGCCCGCCCCGACCAGCAGGGCACCGGCCAAGCCGGGGCCGCGCGTGTAGGCGATCGCGTCCATATCGCCCAGGGAACAACCCGCGTCGTGCAAGGTCTGCTGCACCAGGGGCAGTGTTCGCGCAATATGGTCGCGGGAAGCCAGCTCGGGCACCACGCCGCCGTAGGCCTGGTGCATGACCACTTGTGAATGCAAGGCATGCGCCAGCAGGCCATCCCGACTGTCATACACGGCAATGCCGGTTTCATCGCACGAAGTCTCCAGGCCGAGAACGCGGATGGGCTCGGTGGCGAGTTTGGTCACGGCTTCGGGTACTGGTGGATGCATTGATTCACCCATGTGAATGGCATGGGCCAAGGTGGTGTGGTGTTGCGGGCACATTTTCGGCCGATTTTCAACCCCAAGCGCTGGGCGCTGCTCGCATCCAGGAGACTTGTGCCCAACAAATCAGACAGAGCCGTTATACTTTACAAGTTTATTTCGTCCAATCCAGCCGGGCTTAGCTCGGGCTTTGCTGAAAGGTAGTTGTTTGCAATGACCACGATTCGCATCAAAGAAAATGAACCCTTCGATGTTGCACTGCGCCGATTCAAGCGCACGATTGAAAAACTCGGCCTGCTGACGGATCTGCGGGCCCGCCAGTTCTACGAGAAGCCGACCGCCGAGCGCAAGCGCAAGAAGGCTGCTGCCGTGAAGCGCCACTACAAGCGCATTCGCAGCCACATGCTGCCCAAACGTCTGTACTGAACCCTGGGCCGCCTTACTGGCAGCCAGGCTTGCCGGGCTCAGGCATAGGTTCTGGGTTTCGGTTTTTCAGGTGGTAGATGGATTCTGAATTCTGCCCGCCAGACCTCAAGTCTGCGGGCTTTTTGCCATGATGAACCTTAAAACACGCATTCAAGACGACATGAAGGCCGCCATGCGCGCCAAGGAAGCCGATCGCCTCGGCACCATTCGCATGCTGCTGGCTGCGGTCAAGCAAAAAGAAGTGGACGAGCGTGTGGAACTCGACGATGCCGCTGTTGTTGCCATCCTCGACAAGATGATCAAGCAACGCCGCGATTCCATCAGCCAGTTCGAGGCCGGTGGCCGCGAAGACCTGGCGGCGAAGGAACGCCTGGAAATCACCGTCCTCCAACCCTACTTGCCGGCGCGCCTGAGCGGCGACGCACTCGATCAGGAAATCCGTGCCGTGATGACTGAGGTCGGCGCCAGTGCGCCGCAAGACCTGGGCAAGGTGATGGGGCCGCTCAAGGCGCGCCTGGCGGGCCGTGCCGACATGGCCGTCGCCTCCGCACGCGTCAAAGCCTTGCTGAACCCGGCCTGAGTTTGCGCGACGAACCTGCCGCGCTCGGACGAGCGCGGTGCCTGCCACCTCTCTCAAGGAAACGAAGGGCCGCTCCCGAGTTCTCTTGACCCCCTCGGGGGGGAGTCCGCTGGCGGACTGCTGGGGGCGCTCAGACGCGTTCGATCCGGGCGTAAGCCGAGTGGTTGTGGATGGATTCGAAATTCTCGGCCTCCACCACATAGCTGCCGATGCGTGCGTCGCTCTGCACGCGCGCGGCCACATCGCGCACCAGGTCTTCGACGAATTTCGGGTTTTCGTAGGCATGCTCGGTGACGAATTTCTCGTCGGGCCGCTTCAGCAGGCCCCAGATTTCACAAGACGCTTCTTCCTCTGCCATGCGGATGAGCTGTTCGAAGGCGACCGGCGCCTTGAGTTGGGCCGTGATGGTGATGTGCGAGCGCTGGTTGTGCGCGCCGTAATCGGATATTTCCTTGGAGCAAGGGCACAGCGCCTTGACCGGCACCTGCACTCGCGCCGTGACCTGCGTGTGCCCCCCCCGCACCTGCACGATCCACGCGGCCTCGTAGTCCATCAGGCTTTGCACGCCGCTGACGGGAGCCGTCTTGCGCACGAACAAGGGGAAGCGGAATTCGAGCCGACCCGCATCGGCCTGGAGGCGCAGCCGCATGGTCTGGGTCAGTGCGATGAGCCCGGCATAGTCCAGCGGTGCGTCGATGGCTTCGAGGATTTCAACGAAGCGCGACATGTGCGTGCCCTTCTTCTCGGCGGACAGTGCAACATCGGCGTCGACCATGGCCACGGTGGACTGGTTGCTGCCATCGGCCATGCACACGTTCAAGGGATAGCGCAGGCTCTTGATGCCGACGCGCTGGATCGGAATACGGCGGGTATCGGTCGTGCTTTGAATGTCTGGGATGGCTTCGAATGGTTTGTTCATGGTCGGGGCTGGTCTTTTGGGGTCAGGCCTGGACGTGAGATTTGTTGACTTATTCATTCAGAATTATCGTGGCTTCGGCATATCCTTTGCCTGAGCAGGAATCACGGCTGGACATGCCTGCCACACGGCATTCGATGCTGATCGGCCGGCAAACACAGGCCGCGACGGCACCGTGTCAATCGTTGGCTGCGCGTCGCCGCGGCTCCGGCTCCTCGCCACCAGCCTCCGGAAAGCGTGCGCGGATGCTGCGCAACAAGCCGGTTGCGTCCAGGCCGCAGGCGGCCATGATCTGCGCCGGGTCGCCATGCTCCAGCCACGCGTCCGGCAAGCCGAGGTTGAGCACGGGGATCTGCAGCCCCAAGCCCTGCAAGGCTTCCAGACAAGCGGCGCCGGCCCCACCCTGCACCACGCCCTCCTCCACCGTCACCAGGGCATCGTGACCCAATGCCATGCGGCGCAGCATGTCCACGTCCAGCGGCTTGATGAAGCGCATATTGATGACGCTCGCATCCAACGCCTCCGCCGCCTGCAAGGCCGCATGCAACACCGGGCCAAACGTCAGAATGGCGATGCGGTGGCCTGCTCTGGCCTGCGATTCGCGCCGCAGCTGGGCACGCCCCAGAGGCAGGGCATTGAGCGTGGAACGGTCGACATGCGCCCCAGTCCCGGCTCCGCGCGGGTAGCGCACGGCAGCGGGTCCGTCCAGTGCGAAACCGGTGGACAACATTTGCCGGCACTCCAACTCATCGGCAGGCGCCATCACGGTGAACCCGGGCAGGCAGCGCAGGGCAGGAATATCGAAAGCGCCGGTATGCGTCGCGCCATCG
The DNA here is from genome assembly GCF_054608695.1 of Thiomonas sp. Taxonomy (NCBI): domain Bacteria; kingdom Pseudomonadati; phylum Pseudomonadota; class Betaproteobacteria; order Burkholderiales; genus Thiomonas; species Thiomonas sp. The sequence goes on along the minus strand of NZ_JBTRXV010000033.1, from coordinate 30,581 downwards.
GCGCCGACCACGCCGGCACGGTCGATGGCGAACAGCACGGGCAGATGCTGAATCGCCACGTCGTGAATGACCTGGTCGTAAGCCCGCTGCAGGAAAGTGGAATAGATGGCGACCACGGGCTTCAAACCTTCACACGCCAGGCCGGCGGCGAAGGTCACGGCGTGCTGCTCGGCGATACCCACGTCGTGATAGCGCTCGGGGAACTGCTTGGTGAATTCCACCAGGCCCGAGCCCTCGCACATGGCCGGGGTGATGGCCACGAGGCGCTCGTCACGCCTTGCCATATCGCACAGCCACTGGCCGAAGACTTGAGCGTAGGTCGGCTTGGGTGCAACAGCCGGCGGCTTGATGCCTTCGGCGGGGTTGAAGCGGCCTGGGCCGTGGTAGGTGATCGGGTCGGCCTCGGCCAGCTTGTAGCCGTAGCCTTTTTTCGTGACCACGTGCAGCAGTCGCGGCCCGGTGCGTTCGCGCAGATTTTCCAGCGTCGGAATCAGGGCGTGCAGGTCGTGACCGTCGATCGGGCCGACATAGTCGAAACCGAATTCCTCGAACAAGGTGCCAGGTGCGACCAGGCCCTTGGCATGTTCTTCCAGCCGCCGTGCGAGTTCGAACAAAGGTGGCGGTGCGACCTTCAACACCTGCTTGGCGGCGTCGCGCGCATTGGCGTAGAAGCGGCCGGACAGCAGACGTGCCAGATAGCGATTGAGCGCACCGACGGGGGCGGATATCGACATGTCGTTGTCGTTGAGCACGACCAAGAGGTCGGCCTCGGGATGCACGCCGGCGTTGTTCAGCGCCTCGAAGGCCATGCCGCCGGTCATGGCGCCGTCGCCGATCACGGCCACCACCTTGCGTCGCTCGCCTTTGTGCTGTGCGGCCAGAGCCATGCCCAGCGCGGCCGAAATGGACGTGGAGGAATGCGCGGTGCCGAAACTGTCGTACGGAGATTCCTCGCGGCGCGGAAAACCGGACAAGCCGTTGAGTTGGCGCAATGTGCCCATCTGCTCGCGCCGCCCGGTGAGAATCTTGTGGGCGTAGGTCTGGTGGCCCACGTCCCACACCAGGCGGTCGTGCGGGGTGTCGAAAACGTAGTGCAAGGCCACGGTGAGTTCGACCGTGCCGAGGTTGGACGAGAGATGCCCGCCGGTGCGCGACACCGTGTCCAGGATGAACTGGCGCAGTTGCTGCGCGAGTTGCGGCAATTGCTCGGGTTGGAGCCGGCGCAGGTCGTGCGGATCTTGAATGCGTTCGAGCAGGTTCATGCTCAATGGCTCCGGATGACGATGCGCCGCGCCAGTTCGGCCAGCGGCTCGGCGCGCAGCCGACGTGCGGGCGGCAAGGCGTCGAGCGCCTGCAGCGCCTGGCCCAGCAGTTGCCGCGCCAGATCTTGCGCCGCTTGCAGCCCGAGCAAGGTGACGAAGGTGGCCTTGTGCTGCGCCGCATCCTTGCCAGCGGTCTTGCCCAACGTGGCGGAGTCGGCGCTGGCGTCGAGCACATCGTCCACCACCTGGAAGGCCAGGCCAATGGCGTCGGCATAGTGGCCGAGCATTGTCGCCGCACGGCTGTGCTCGTCGATCTGCAAATGGCCGGGCTCGACGCAGGCCAGGCCCATCAGCAGGCTGGCCTTGAGCAAGGCTCCGGTCTTGCGACGGTGCATATCGCTCAGGGCTTCCACATCCAGATGCCGGCCCGTTGCCGCGAGGTCGAGCGCCTGCCCGCCCGCCATGCCACTGACGCCTGCGGCGGTGGCAAGCAGGGCGCACAGCCTGGCCTGGATGCTGGTGGGAATCTGCGGGTTGGAGGTCAACACCTCGAATGCCCGCGCCTGCAGGGCGTCACCGGCCAGCAGAGCCGCGGCTTCGCCGAACTTTATATGCGCCGTGGGTTGCCCGCGCCGCAACACATCGTTGTCCATGCAGGGCAGATCGTCATGCACCAGGGAATAGGCATGCACCAGTTCCACGGCGCAAGCGGCTGCGTCCATGGCTTGGGTGTCGGCATCGAAACATTCGCCAGCAGCCCAGACCAGCATGGGCCTGATGCGCTTGCCGCCCAAGGCGGCGGCGTAGTGCATCGCCTCGGCCAGAGCCGGGCTGGCGGCAGCTTGCAGTGGAAGATGGGCATCGATCAGGACCTGGATCCGGCGCATGCGCAAGTCGGCCCAGGCCTGAAACGCGCTGTCAGAGCTCATGACCTCGCGTGGCATGGCCGAGCGCGCGGCCGCGCCCTGCCCTCGCATGAGCGTGTCCGCAGCCTGCATGGTGGATGATCCGAGCATGCCATCAATTCCCGGCCGAGCGGTCGCTTGCATAGGGCTTGAGTTCGGCCCCGTCCAGAATCTGGATCTGCTGCTCGACCGACTCCAGTTTCTCGCGGCAGTAACGCAGCAGGGTCGATCCGCGCTGATAGGACTTGAGCATGTCGTCCAGGCTCATCTGTCCGGATTCGAGCTGTTGCACGAGCCGCTCCAGTTCCACCACGGCCTGCTCATAGCTTTCAGGGGGACTGTCGGCTTGGGTTGATTTGCGCGGGCTGGCATTCATGCGTGTGGGAGCTTCGCCGCAGGCCTGGCTCCGGGCCTGGCGGCTCGGCAAAAGGCCGCGGGTCGTGATGAGGTTTCAGGGGTATCCATTTTATGGGCAGCGGCGAAACACATGGCCCGCAGGCTCCTCAACCCCCTCTGCGGGTCCGGTCTAGAATCGCCCGGCTGTTATTTGTTTGACTTTTCAGGAGATGACAAGCCCATCATGTCGGATTTGAGTGCGCATCTGGCCCCGAGCAAAACCCAACTGCCGGTCACGGCATATTTTGACGTCGAGCTGTATGCGAAGGAGAAACAACTCATCTTCGATGCCGGACCACGCTATCTCGGGCACGAACTGGCCTTGCCCAACGCGGGCGACTATTTCGCCCTGCTCCAGGAAGGTGAAGGCCGCGCCTTGGTGCGCAATGCCCAGGGCGATGTGGACTTGCTCTCCAACGTCTGCCGCCACCGCCAGGCCGTGATGCTCAAGGGCCGCGGCCAGACAGGGCGCAACATCGTCTGTGCGCTGCACCGCTGGACCTACAAGCTTGACGGCGAGTTGATCGGCGCGCCGCACTTCGACCAGGATCCTTGCCTGCATCTGCAACGCTACGAGCGACCGCAGCGCTGGAACGGCCTGCTGTTCGAGCGCAACGGCTTCGACGTCTCCCGCGCACTCCAGGGGCTGGACAAGCCGCAGGCTTTCGATTTCAGCGGCTATGTGCTCGACCACATCGAGCAACATGTGTGCGACTACAACTGGAAGACCTTCATCGAGGTGTATCTGGAGGACTACCACGTCGGCCCCTTCCACCCCGGCCTCGGCCAGTTCGTGACTTGCGACAACCTGGCCTGGCAGTTCGGCGCCGAGTTCAGCGTGCAGACGGTTGGCATCAACAACGCGCTGCGCAAGGCTGGCAGCGCGGCGTATGCCAAGTGGCACGAGGCGGTGCTGAATTTCCGCGAAGGCGTGCCGCCCGAGCATGGCGCCATCTGGCTCACGCTCTACCCCAACATCATGGTGGAGTGGTATCCCCATGTCCTGGTGGTGTCGGCGCTGTATCCACTGGGGCCGCAGAAAACCATGAACATGGTGGAGTTCTACTACCCCGAGGAAATTGCCGCGTTCGAGCGTGATTTCATCGAGGCCGAACGCGCCGCCTACATGGAAACCTGCGTCGAAGACGACGAAATCGCCCTGCGCATGGATGCCGGGCGCCGCGCGCTGATGGAACGCGGCGACGACCAGGCCGGGCCTTACCAGTCGCCGATGGAAGACGGCATGCGCCATTTCCACGAGTGGTACCGGAGCAAGCTGGGTCTGCCATTGGGCCTGAACAAGCCCTGAGGATGCTTGATGCTTCAGGCTGCGTTCGGGGGGCATAATCCAAGACCCCGACGCAGCCTGAGCGCATCATGACCGCATCTCGCGAGACGAATCACCAAGCCGCCCGCCACACCACGCTGATCTCCGCCGCGCAACTGCAGCAGGCTTTAGCCGGCGTTTTCGTGGCCGATTGCAGCCACGAACTCTCCGATCCTGGCGCCGGCGAACGCGACTACGCCAGCGGCCATATCCCCGGCGCCATCCACGTCCACCTCGACCGCGATCTGGCCTCGCTGCCAAACGGCAGCAACGGCCGCCACCCCCTGCCGGACCGCGCCGCGCTGGCCGATCTGCTGGCCCGACATGGCCTGCGCAGCGGCCAGCAAGTGGTGGCTTACGACCGCGCCCAAGGCCCTTATGCGGCGCGGCTGTGGTGGCTGTTGCGCTGGCTGGGCCACGACCAGGTGGCGGTGCTGGATGGCGGCTGGCAGTCCTGGGGGGCAGCGGGAGGAGCGGTGCAGACCACAAGCCCCGCGCCGCTGCCGCGCGGCGATTTCAGCCCCCGCCCGAGCCTGGCCCAGTTTGTGCGGGTCGATGACATCGTCGCCAATCTGCAGCATCGCCAGCGCCTGCTGGTCGACGCGCGCTCGCTGCAGCGCTACGGCGGCGATGGCGAGACTCTGGACCCGAAGGCCGGCCATATTCCCGGCGCCGTTTGCCGTTTTTTCCGCGACAACCTGGGTGACGATGGCCGCTTCAAACCGGCGCAGGATCTGCGCACCGAATGGCTGGCGCTGCTGGGCAAACGCAAGCCGCATGAGATCGTGAACCAGTGCGGTTCGGGCGTCTCCGCCTGCCACAACATCCTGGCGCTGGAGCATGCCGGGCTCGGCGGCTCGGCCTTGTACCCGGGTTCGTGGAGTGAATGGTGCGCGGACCCGGATCGCCCCATGGTTCGCGGCACGGAACCGTAGGTATCGACCCCCTGCCTCGCGCGGCTGAATCAACCAGCCCAAGTCCCGCGCTGGCAATGTTTGCACCAGATCAAATCGTCCGTCGACTTGGGGGAGCAAGATATCGTCATATTCCGATCTTTAACCTAGCGAGGAGAACGCGATGTACACGATGATTCTGGTTCCCACCGACGGCTCTGAAACCAGCGCCAAGGCCATCGCTCCGGCCGTGCAACTGGCCAAACTGTGCGGTGCGTCGATCGTCGGCGTGACGGTGACCGATCCCTACCCCTACTCCGGCCTGGCCGAATCGGTGCCCATCACGGCCGACGCCTATCGTGCCAGCGTCAACAAGGCGGCCGAAGCCGCGCTCCAACCCCTGGGAGATGCCTGCAAGGCGGCCGGCTTGACATGTGACTGCGTCGTGGCCGAAGATGTCCACCCCTGGAAGGCCATCCTCGATGTGGCCAAGGAAAAACATTGCGACCTGGTGGTGATGGCTTCCCACGGCAGACGCGGCATGCAGTCCCTGCTGCTGGGCAGCGAAACACAGAAGATCCTGACGCACTCGCATCTGCATGTTCTCGTGGTGCGCTGAGCCGAGCATTCAAGGCCTTGCAGCGACCCGACTCAACCAACCTCCAGGAGATCACCATGTTCAAACACGTCCTCATCACCACCGACGGTTCCGAGCTTTCCGAACGCGCCATTCCCTTGGCCGTCGAGCAGGCCAAGCTGAACGGGGCGCGCATCACGGCGGTGTCCGTGGTCGATCTCTACCCCTATATCGGCGCGATCGAGGTCATGCCCACCGGCATCGAAGGCTGGCAGGAAGCCATTCGCGCCCAGGCCGATGCCGCGGTGCAAAAAGTGGCGGACGCCGCCAAGGCCGCCGGCATCCCCTGCAACACCGCGGTGCAGGAAGACACCCAGGCCTGGCGCGGGCTGCTGGCCGTGGCCGAACGCGAACACTGCGATCTGGTGGTGATGTCGTCCCACGGCCGCGGCGGTCTGACATCCGCACTGCTGGGCAGCCAGACCGCGCGCGTGCTGTCGCACAGCAAGGTGCCGGTCCTGGTGGTGCGCTGACCTCGGCCCCTTGCCAAGGGACGATCAGCCTTCGCTCGGCGCCGGGCCGAGCAGGCCCGGCAAGCTGGCGCAGGCCCCGTCCTGCGGCGGGAATTGCGCCTCCAGCGCCACGACCTCGTTCTTTTCCAACCAGGCCAGCGCCCGCTTCCAACCGTCTTTCGCCGCCTCGGCGTTGTAGCTCGAGCGATAGTCGGCATGAAAACCGTGGCCAGCGTCGGGGTAGATCACGATCTCCGAAGCCTTCGCCGCTCTGTCGCCCTCGGCCAGGGCCTTGCGCATCTCGGCGACGGACTCCTGCGAAATGCCCGGATCCTTGCCGCCGTACAGCCCCAGAACCGGCGCCTTCAGGCTCTTCGCGATGTCGATGGGGTTGCGCGGCGTGAGCGGCCCGGTGCTGCCCACCAGCCGCCCATACCATGCCACCCCGGCCTGCACCGGCGCATGCGCGCAGTAGAGCCAGACGATGCGCCCGCCCCAGCAAAAACCGGTGATGCCCACATGCCCGGCCTTGCCGCCGTTGGCTGCGGCCCAGGCGCGGCAGGCGTCGAGGTCTTGCAGCACCTGGGCGTCGGGCACCTTGGCGATGATGTTGCTCATCACGTCGGCAATCGTGCCGTAGGCCATGGGGTCGCCCTGGCGCACGAACAGGTCGGGTGCCAGGGCCAGATAACCCTGGTGCGCAAAGCGCCGCGCGACGTCGGCAATGTATTCGTGCACGCCGAAAATCTCGGACACCACCAACACCACCGGCAGCTCGGTCTTGCCTTTGGGCTGAGCACGGTAGACCGGAATCTTCTGCCCGCCGGACTCGATCATCACATCCCCCACCAGCAGGCCGTCACTGTCGGTGTGAATCGCCGTCTGCGCCATCACAGGTCCTGCGGCAGCAGCGAAGCCCACCCCCAGCGCGGTGCGCACGAAGTCGCGTCGCGACACGCCGTCATCGCTGCGACCGTTGGAGCCTGCGTTCAGCAGGCTGTTCCAGTCGGTTTGTAAATCTGCATTCCACATGCTCGTCTCCCGGGTTGAAGTCTTCCCAGTGTCGGCAAATGTTGCGGGATGTGTCAAGGCTAGGGATATAAGCGTATCAATGCGCCAGCTCCCAATTCACGCCCATGCCCAGTTCGGCCACCAGAGGCACGGACAACTGGGCCACGCTGGCCATCAAGCGCGGAATGTGCTCGCGCACCCAGGGCGCTTCGTCCTGCGGCACTTCGAGCACCAGCTCGTCATGCACCTGCATCACCACGCGGCTGCGCCGGCCCTGCTGCGTCAGCGCCCGATCGACCGCGATCATCGCCATCTTGATGAGATCGGCGGCCGTGCCCTGCATCGGCGCATTGATCGCCGCGCGCTCCGCACCAGCGCGGCGCGGGCCGTTGGGCGAGTTGATCTCGGCCAGCCACAGCCGCCTGCCGAACACGGTTTCCACATAGCCCTGGGCCTTGGCCTGGGCGCGGGTGCGATCCATGTATTGGGCCACGCCGGGATAGCGGGCGAAATAGCGGTCGATGTAGAGCTGCGCCGCGCTGCGCTCGAGGCCGAGATTGCGCGCCAGGCCGAAGGCGCTCATGCCATAGATCAAACCGAAATTGATGACCTTGGCCATGCGCCGCTGGTCGTTGCTGACCTCGATGGGGGTGACGCCGAAGATTTCCGCCGCGGTGGCGCGGTGAATGTCCTCCCCCTGCGCAAATGCCTCGAGCAGGCCCGCATCCTGCGACAGATGCGCCATGATGCGCAGTTCGATTTGCGAATAGTCGCTGGAGGCGATGAGCCAGCCTTCGGGCGCGATGAAAGCCTCGCGGATGCGCCGTCCTTGCGCGGTGCGTACCGGAATGTTCTGCAGGTTTGGATCGTTCGACGCCAGCCGCCCGGTCACGGCCACGGCCTGGGCATAGTTCGTATGCACCCTGCCCGTGGCCGGGTTGATCATCAGCGGCAGCTTTTCGGTGTAGGTGCTCTTGAGCTTGGCCAGGCTGCGGTGCTCGAGAATGACCTTGGGCAGCGGATAGTCTTCGGCCAGTTTCTCCAGCACTTCCTCGTCGGTCGAGGGCGCGCCGCCGGCGGTTTTTTTCTGCACCGGCAGATGCAGGCGGTCGAACAGGATTTCACCAATCTGCTTGGGGCTGCCCAGATTGAACGGCCCGCCCGCCAGTTCATAGGCCTGGGCTTCGAGCCGTTGAATCTCCCGCCCGAGTTCGGTGCTCTGCGCCCGCAGCACTTCACCGTCCACCAGCACGCCGGTGCGCTCCACCCGCTGCAGCACCTCGCTCACCTGCATTTCGAGGGCGTAAATGCGTCTGAGCCCGGCGTCGGCTTCGATGCGCGGCCACAGCAGTTGGTGCACCTGCAGGCAGAGGTCGGAGTCCTCGCCGCTGTAGCGCGTGGCAATGTCCAGATCGACCTGATCGAAGGTGATGGCCTTGGCGCCTTTGCCGCACACCTGCTCATAGCTCAAGGTGTCGTCGCGGCCCAGGTGGCGGGCCACCAGGCTGTCGAGGCTGTGTGGCTTGTGCGCCTCCAGCACATAACTCTGCAGCAAGGTGTCGTGGGCATAGCCACGCACGGCGATGCCGGCATTGGCCAGCACATGCCGGTCGTACTTGCTGTTTTGGCCAAGCTTGGGTTTGTCAACGTTTTCCAGCCAGGGCTTGAGCCGCGCCAGCGCCTCGGCCAGCGGCAGTTGCGGCGGAGCATCCGCGTAGCGATGCGCGAGCGCAATGTAAGCGGCTTCGCCGGGCCGTACGCACAGCGAAATGCCCACCAGGCGCGCGCGCATCGGGTCGAGCGAATCGGTCTCGGTGTCGATGGCCGTGAGCGCGGCGGCGTCGATGCGCGCCAGCCAGTCGTCGAACTGGGCCCATGTCAGCACGCAGGTGTAATGGCCGGGCAGGCGCGGTGACGTTGAAGCTGCGGGGCCAGCTGCGACGTCGGCCGACGCTGGCGCGGAGGCTTCATCCGACAGCAGCGAAGCCTGCGCGGACGGCCGCGCGGCTTGCAACTCGTGGGTGAACTTTTTCAGGCCGTAGCGCGTGAAAAAAGGCAGCAGCCCGGCGGCGTTTTCCGGCGCGAGCTGCAGGTCGGCCTCAATGTCGCGGGCGTAGCCGTCCAGATCGCAATCGGTGGCGATGGTCACCAGCTTGCGCGCCGTGGGCAGCCAGTCCAGGGCGTCGCGCAGGCTCTGGCCGACGGCACCGGGAATCGCGTCGGCGTGGGCAATGATGCCGTCGAGCGAGCCGTATCGGGTCAGCCATTTCACCGCCGTTTTCGGCCCGACCTTGCTCACGCCCGGGACGTTGTCGACCGCGTCGCCCACCAGGGTGAGGTAATCGACGATGCGCTCGGGCGGCACACCAAACTTGGCCAGCACACCGGCAACGTCCTGCACCTCGTTGCTCATGGTGTTGACCAGGGTGATGTGGTCGTTCACCAGTTGCGCCAGGTCTTTGTCGCCGGTGGACACCAGGGTGCGCAGCCCCAGGGCGTGCGCGCGCACGGCAAGGGTGCCGATGACGTCGTCGGCCTCGACTCCCGGTACCTCCAGAAGCGGCCAGCCCATCAGCCGAACCGCCTCGTGGATGACGCCGATCTGCTGCGCCAACTCGGGCGGCATGGGTGCGCGCTGCGCCTTGTAGTTGGCGTACATGGCGTCGCGGAAGGTGGGGCCTTTGGCGTCGAACACGCAAGCCGCAAAACGGTAGCCTTTGGCCGGCGGGTACTGCTCGCGCAGGCGCCGCAGCATGGCCACCATGCCGTAGAGCGCGCCGGTGGGTTCGCCCTGCGGGCTGCGCAAATCGGGCATGGCGTGGAAGGCGCGGTAGAGGTAGCTGGAGCCATCCACCAGCAGCAGGGTCGTGGCGTTGTCGGGTCGGGTCGTCATGGGCGGGATTATCGGCTGCGGCCGCACCAGACAACGCCACCCACGACAGGCCCGGGCCTGCCATGCTGCTGCGCCGGCGGCGAGATGTGCCGGCCGTTAAAATCAGCGGCATGAAACTCCCCCGCATGACCGTACGAATCGCCGCTCAGCTCGCCACATGCTCAGCCTTGCTCGCAGTGCTTGGCTGGAGCGGCGCGCAAGCCTGGGCGCTGCCCCCCTCGCCGGCCAGTTCCTCGCCGCGCAGCGGTCTGTCCCCGGCGGCGCGTCTGGCCGACACCCAGCCCGCGCCCAAATTCCCGGAGCCGGTGGTGCGCAACCATGTGACGCAGGACCGCTCGGTGCGCATTCAGGAGCAACAGGTGCGCGGGGCCACCACCCAAATTCACGTGCAACCGCTGCACGGCGGCCCGGCCTACAACATCGTGCCGCCCGATGTGTCGTCCAGCACCGACCCGGCCAATATGCAAGGCCGCATGCAGTGGACCATCGGCACCTTCAAATGACCGTGGGCCGGTTCCACGGCCAGCGCCCGCAGCAAGCTCCTTTGCCCTCCCTGCCACCCCGCCCCGTCGTTGTGCAATGTGGCCGCGTTGGCAGCATGAATCACCGGCACTGATCTCCCCATGGCCGTCTTCACCCCGCTCGACGCAGCCGAAGTCCAAGCCTTCCTGAACGGTTTCGATCTCGGCCCGCTGACCGAGTTGCAAGGGATTGCCAGCGGCATCGAGAACACCAACTATTTCGTCACCACCACGCGCGGGCGCTTCGTGCTGACGCTGTTCGAGCGCCTGAACGCCGAGCAGCTTCCGTTTTATCTGCAACTCATGCATCACCTCGCAGCGCACGCCATTCCCGTGCCCGACCCGATGGCCGACCGCGACGGTCGCATCCTGCATCAGCTCAAGGGCAAACCGGCAGCGCTGGTCACGCGCCTGCCCGGCCATAGCGAGCTGCAGCCCAGGACCACGCATTGCGCGCAAATCGGCACCTGCCTGGCCCGCATGCATCTGGCGGCGAGGGGCTTTCCGCTGCAGCAAGCCAATCTCCGCGGCCTGGCCTGGCAGCAGCAGACCATTCCGCTGGTGCTGCCGCACCTCGGCATGGAGCAGCGCACCTTGCTGCAAGACGAACTCGCCCACCAAACCGCATTGGCCGCCAGCCCCGCGTTCGCGCAGTTGCCGCGCAGCGCCGTGCATGCCGATCTGTTCCGCGACAACGCCTTGTTCGAAGACGGCCGGCTCTCGGGCGTGTTCGACTGGTATTTCGCCGGCAGCGACACCTGGGTGTTCGATCTGGCCGTGGCTCTGAACGACTGGTGCATCGACCTGCCCAGCGGCGCGCTGGACGCGGCGCGCAGCAAGGCCCTGCTCGATGCCTACCAACACGTGCGTCCCTTGCAGGCCACGGAATCGGCCTTGCTGCCCGACGCCTTGCGCGCCGCGGCGCTGCGCTTCTGGACCTCGCGCCTGGCCGACTTTCACTTGCCGCGCGACGCCCATCTGCTGAAAGCTCACGACCCCGCGCATTTCGAGCGCGTGCTGCGCCAGCGCGTCCGGGCCGTGAACCACGGGGCATCGCTGATTGCCTGAAGCATGACAGGAAGGACGCGGCATGCAGCGCCATCTGGACACAGGACATACCCCGGCCCCGGAACAGCAGCGCCATTTGTCCGATCTTCCCGGGCCGCGAGGGCTACCTTGGCTGGGTCAGGCGTTGCGGCTTCGCCCTGCCAGGCTGCATCTCCAGCTTGAAGCCTGGGGCCGGCAATACGGGCCTTGCTACCAGTGCCGCTTCGGCCAGCGCGCGATTCTGGTCGTGGCCGACCATGCCACCATTCAGACGCTGTTGCGCAAACGGCCCGAGCGCTTTCGCCGGCCCCTGCTGGGTGGGCGCATCGCGCGTGAAATGGGCTTCGACGAAGGCCTTTTCTTCGCCAACGACGAGGTCTGGCAGCGCCAGCGCCGCATGGTCATGGCCGGTCTCGACCCCGGCCATGTCAAGGCCTATTTCCCCACCCTGCTGAACGTGACCTTGCGCCGGCGTTCACGCTGGCGGGCTGCTGCGCAGAACGGGGCTCGGATCGACTTGCAGGCCGACCTCATGCGCTTCACCGTGGATGCCAGCGCCGGCCTGGCCTTCGGTGTGGACGTCAACACCCTCGACTCCGACGACGACGTCATTCAGCAGCATCTGAACCGCATCTTCCCGAAGCTGCACAAGCGTGGTTTGGCGCTGCTGCCCTACTGGCGCTATGTCCGCCTGCCCTCGGACCGCGCGCTGGACCGCAGCGTCGCCGCCGTGCAGGAGGCGATTCGGGGTTTCATCGCCGGCGCCCGCCACCGCATGCAACTCGACCCCAGCCTGCGCGAGCAGCCGCGCAATCTGCTCGAAGCCATGATCTGCGCTGCGGACCGGGCGGACAGCGACGTCAACGATCACGACGTGGCTGGCAACGTCATCGTGCTGCTGCTGGCTGGAGAAGACACCACGGCCAACACCCTGGCGTGGATGATCGAACTGCTGCATCGCCACCCGGAGGCGCTGGAGCGTGCCCGCGCCGAAGTGCGCAGCCTGGCGCCCGACCCTGCAGGCTTCACCCCCGAGCAAATGGCCGCGCTGGACTACCTCGACGCCTGCGCCCAAGAGACCATGCGCCTCAAGCGCGTCAGCATGCCTTTCGGTGCCGGGCCGCGCATCTGTCCCGGGCGCTACCTGGCCTTGCTGGAGATGAACATGGCCATGGCCATGTTGCTCAGCAGCTTCGGGATCGAAACCGTCGCCCCGGCCGAGGGCGGCACCACGCGCGAACACCTGTCCTTCAGCATGGGGCCGGTTGGTTTGCGCATGCGTTTGCGCCCATTGCACGGAGAGTTTCAACGGCTGTCCGCCAACGGCGCGTGACGGTCGCGTGGCCCCATCCGTTGTCAGGCGCGCTTCTACAATCCCGATGCGTTCTGCCTCGCCTTGTCTCTGCGCACGCAGTCCTCGCGCAACTTCCCCGCTTCAGCTTCATTGCCGCCTCCCATTCCAAGTTGTACTTCTGCCCGTCCAGGGCTCATCGCCATGCAACTGCGCACCGTCCCCGCCCGCGAGGGCCTGAGCTGGGTCAAGCTGGGTTTTGTCTGGCTGTTTCGCCAGCCCTGGAGCGCCATGATGATGATGGGCAGCTACATCCTCGTCGTCGGGCTGTTTTCCATGCTGCCGGTGCTGGGCGGCCTGGTGCCATTGCTGGTGGTGCAAATCGCCACCGTGGGTTTCTTGCTGGCGTCACGAAAAATCGCGCGTGGCGAAGCTGTGTGGCCCACCGTGCTGCTGACCGGGCTGCGTGAAAGCCGCTCGCGTGTGCGCGCGCTGCTGGCTTTGGGCGTGCTCTATGCCGCCGCCGTGGTGGGCGTGCTCGCCGTGGCTTCGCTGATGGACGGCGGAGCGTTGCTGCGCCTGCTGCTGTTCGGCGCCATGCCGGCGCAGGCCCTGGTGAAAAGCGGCGTGCTGCGTGATGCCGCGCTGCTGGCCACACTCAGCTACATCCCGGTGTCCATGGCCTTTTGGTTCGCGCCGCCGCTGGTGAGCTGGCATGGCATGGGGCCTTGGCAAGCCCTGTTCACCAGCTTCGTCATTTGCCTGCGCAATGTGCGCGCCTTCATGCTCTACAGCATGCAGTGGTTCGTGTTGTTTGCCACCATTCCGCTGTTGGTGGTGACACTGGCCCAGGTGGTGGGGGCCAGCGCCGAAGTGGCCACTTTACTGAGCTTTCCCGTGGCCTTGATGCTGTTCCTGGCCTTCATCCTGTCGTTCTACGGCAGCGTGCAAAGCCTGCTGCCGGATTCGGAACCCAGTCCTGTGGCGTTGCGTGGCAGGCCGCCGCAAGCGCCGAACTGAGGTCGAGATATGCCGATACCGTATGCTTCGGTTTGTCACATCTTGACATGCCGAACGACGAGGTCACCATGCGCCGACTGCTGCTTGCCGCCCTGCTGTTGCTCACCGCCGCCTTGAGCGGCTGCGGCTACAACGCACTGCAACGCCAGGATGAACAGGTCAAAGCCTCCTGGGCCGAAGTTCTCAACCAGTACCAGCGCCGCGCCGATCTGGTGCCGAACCTGGTGGCCACGGTGAAAGGCTACGCCAGCCATGAAAAAGACGTGCTGACGGAAGTGACTGCGGCGCGCGCCTCGGTGGGCTCCATCCAGGCCACGCCGGAATTGGTGAACGACCCCGCAGCCTTCGCCAAATTCCAGGCTGCCCAGCAGCGAATGACCAGCGCGCTGTCGCGTCTGCTCGTGGTGTCGGAGAACTATCCGCAGCTCAAGGCCGACGCCTCGTTCCGCGACCTGCAGGCCCAGCTCGAGGGCACGGAAAACCGCATCACCGTGGCGCGCATGCGCTACATCGAGGCGGTGCAGGCCTACAACAACACGGTGCGCCAGTTCCCCGGCAACCTCACCGCCATGGCGTTCGGCTACAAGACCAAGGCCAGCTTCACGGTGGACAACGAAAAAGCCATCGCCACGCCGCCCACGGTCGACTTTGGCTCCACCTCCCCGAAGCCGAAGCCAGCGGCCTCGCCGTGAGCGCGCAAGCATGAACGCCATGGAGTCTGCCGCCATGCGGCATAGCGGCAGGCGAGTTGCTGCCGCTATCAGCTTCAAGGGCTGGCTGCGTCGCAGGTCTGGTGGGTGTCATGGCTTGCTGCTCGGCCTGCTGCTGTCGGCAGGCACGGCCCTGCTGCCCGCCTGGGCTCTGGTGGCCGTGCCACCGCTCACCGCGCCCGTCACCGACCTTACCGGCACCCTGAGCGCCGCCCAGGTGCAGGCGTTGGACCAGCAACTGCAGGCCTTCGCCACGCGCAAGGGCAGCCAGATCGCGGTGCTGATCGTGCCCACCACGCAGCCCGAGGCGATCGAGCAATATTCCATACGCGTCACCGACGCCTGGAAGCTGGGGCGCAAAGGCGTTGACGACGGCGTGCTGCTGCTCGTGGCCAAGGACGACCGCGCGGTGCGCATCGAGGTGGGTTACGGGCTGGAAGGCACCATCCCCGACGCCATCGCCAAGCGCATCGTGGCCGAGACCATCACGCCGGACTTCAAAGCGGGAAACTTCGATGCCGGCATCCAGGCCGGAGTGAGCCAGCTCATGCGCCTGATCGACGGCGAGCCCTTACCGCCGCCTCGACCGGCTGCTGCACACAACCAGGGGCCGCCACTGCAGATGGCCTTGTTCGTGGTGTTCGGCGCCGTGGTGCTGGGCCAGGCGCTGCGCGCCGTTCTCGGCCGCGTGCTCGGCGCCGGTGCTTCGGCCGTCGCCGCCGGCATCGGCGGCTGGCTGCTGATCGGCTCCGGATTGCTGGCTGGAGGGGCGGCGCTGCTGGCCTTTTTCGCCGTGTTGAGTGGCATGCGCTTTGGCGGGCCGGGCGGTTTCGGCGGGGGTGGCCTCGGCGGCGGCAATGGTGGTGGCGGATTCTCCGGCGGCGGCGGCGGCTTCGGCGGCGGCGGCGCCTCGGGGCGGTGGTAGACATGAAGACCAAGCACTGGCTGCGCCATGCCTTCTACCCCACGGCGCGGGTTCACACGGTGTTTCCGCGATCCGCCATGAAGGCCATTGCCCAGGCGATTCATGCCGCCGAAAGCCGGCATGACGGCGAGATCCGGGTGGCCCTGGAAGGTGCCCTTGACTGGCCAGAACTCTGGCGCGGCATCACGCCGCGAGCGCGCGCCATCGAGCTGTTTGCACGGCTTCACGTCTGGGACACCGCCGACAACAACGGCGTGCTGATTTACCTGCTGCTGGCCGAGCGCGCCGTGGAAATCGTTGCCGATCGCGGCATCGCATCCCGGGTTGAGCCCGCGCAGTGGCAGGCCCTGTGCCGCAGCATGGAGCAAGGCTTGCGCGAAGGCCGGCATCTCGACGCGGTGCTTGCCGGTGTGGCCGGCGTCAGCGCCTTGCTGGCCGAGCATTCCACGGCGCCAACCCAGCGTCGCAACGAACTCAGCGACTGGCCGGTGGTCGTCAAGCGTTGACGCCCCTTCGTGCGTCAAGGCCAGGCTGGATCAGCCCTGGCCTTCACCACTTCAGCCCCGAGCCTCAGCCCTGCAAGGCCACCTCGGCCAGCATGCGCTGGACCTGAAGCTGCCACTGCGGCAGCGCAATGCCCAACGTGGCCTGCAGCCGATCGCAGTCCAGCCTGGAATTGGCCGGGCGTGGCGCGGGCAGCGGGTAATCGACCGTGGCGATGGGCTCCACCGCTTCGGCCGCGCAGCGCAACGCCACGCCTTGGGCCGCGGCCTGCTGCAGCACGAACTGGGCATAGCCGTGCCAGGAGGTGCTGCCGCTGGCGGTGAGGTGGTAGAGGCCGGGCTGGGTCCATACGGCAGTGGCGAACGTTGCATCGGTCCGCACCCGGTGCAAGGCCAGCGCAGTGACGTCGGCAATGAGTTCGGCGCTGGTTGGGGCGCCGAACTGGTCGGCGACCACGCGCAGATGTTCTCGCTCGCGCGCCAGCTTGAGCATGGTCTTGGCGAAGTTGCCGCCACGCGCGGCGTAGACCCACGAAGTGCGGAACATGAAGTGGCGGCAACCGCTGGCGGCGATGGCTTGTTCGCCCGCCAGCTTGCTGCGGCCATAGACGCTTCGCGGCTTGGGGGCATCAAGCTCGGTGTAGGGCGCCGGCTTGGTGCCGTCGAACACGTAGTCGGTGGAGTAATGCACCAGCCAGGCTTGATGGGCCGCCGCGTAATCGGCCAGAAGTTTGGGGGCTTCGGCGTTGATGCGGGCGGCAAGCCCGGGCTCGCTCTCGGCCTTGTCCACCGCGGTATAGGCCGCGGCATTGACGATGATGTCGGGCTGCTCGCGCTCGAGCGTGGCGCGCAGCGCGGGCAAGTCGCCCAGATCGGCCTGGGTGCGGTTCATCGCCAGCACCGAGCCCAAAGGGAGCAAGGCCCGGCGCAACTCCCAGCCGAGCTGGCCATCGGCACCCAGCAGCAGGATGCATGGCGGATGGCTGGTGTGGGCAGGCAGAACGTCGACGCTCATGCTGCGGCGCCTGAGGCGTGCACAACGCTGCCATACTGTTTGCCGACCCACTGCCGATACGCCCCGCTGGTGACATGCGCCACCCAGTCGGCATGGTCCAGATACCACTGCACCGTGCGCTTCAGGCCCGTGGCGAAGGTTTCCTGCGGCCTCCAGCCGAGTTCGGCTTCGATCTTGCGGGCGTCGATGGCGTAGCGGCGGTCGTGGCCGGGACGGTCGGCGACGAAGGCGATCTGGGTCGCGTAGCTGCGGCCATCGGCTCTGGGGCGCAACTGGTCGAGCAGATGGCACAAGGTGTGCACCACGTCGAGGTTGCGCACTTCGTTGCAGCCGCCCACGTTGTAGGTCTCGCCGAGCTTGCCGGCCTGGAGCACGCGGCCAATCGCACGGCAGTGGTCTTCGACATACAGCCAGTCGCGCACGTTCTGGCCGTCGCCATACACCGGCAGGGCTTTGCCGGCCAGGGCGTTGTGGATCATCAGCGGGATGAGCTTTTCGGGAAACTGGTAGGGGCCGTAGTTGTTGGAGCAGTTGGTGGTGAGCACGGGCAGGCCGTAGGTGTGGCGCCAGGCGCGCACGAGGTGGTCTGCTCCGGCCTTGCTGGCGGCGTAGGGGCTGTTGGGGGCGTAGGGGGTGGTCTCGCTGAAGGCGGGGTCGGTGGGTGAGAGTGACCCATAGACCTCGTCGGTGGAGACGTGGAGGAAGCGAAACCCAGCCTTCTCGCCTTCGGGCAGCGCCGTCCAGTAGGCGCGGGTGGCTTCGAGCAGTTCGAAGGTGCCGTGGATGTTGGTGCGGATGAAGTCGCCGGGGCCGTGGATGGAGCGGTCGACATGGCTTTCCGCAGCGAAGTGCAGCACGGCGCGGGGACGGTGCGTGGCGAGCAGCGCGGCAATGGCCGGGCGGTCGGCGATGTCGACCTGGGCAAACCCGTAGCGCGCATCGGCCTGCACGCTGGCCAGGCTCTCCAGATTGCCGGCGTAGGTCAGGGCGTCGAGCACGAGCACGGCCTCGTCGCTGTGGCCCAGCCAGTGGTGCACGAAATTGGCGCCGATGAAGCCGGCTCCTCCGGTGATGATGATCATTGGAAACCTCGCTGATGGGAATATGGCGCGGGGCGGCTGCCGCCGTGGCCCTTGCCCAAGGCCTAGCCGGCCGATCGGGGGATTCTATGAAGGCACGCGCCTGGCTCCCGCCGCGCGGCTTCGACCGGCTTGAAACCATGGCCGCCTGGGGCACAATCCGCGCATGGACAGCAGCGCATGGCAACTCTCGGGCTGGGCCGCCGCCATCGGAGCCGGGCTGCTCATCGGCATCGAGCGCGAACGCAGCCAGAACGCGGCAGAGCAAAGCCCCGCGGGCATGCGCAGTTTCCTGCTCGCGGCGCTGGCGGGCGCCGTGGCCGGCACGCTGGGCCCCGTGGCCCTGGGCGTGACGCTGGTCGCCGTGGCGCTGCACAGCTACGCCGGCTACGTGCAAACGCGCGCCCAGGACCCGGGCCTGACCACCGAGCTGGCGCTGCTGCTGACCCTGCTGCTGGGCGCGCTGGCGATGCGGGCTCCCGCGCTTGCCGCCGGGCTCGCGGTGCTGGTGTCCCTGGTCCTGTGGGCCAAACCCCAACTGCATGGCTTCGTCCGCAGCGTGCTCACCGAGCCGGAAATCACGCATGGCCTGCTGCTGGCCGCGGCGGTGCTCGTGGTGCTGCCGCTGCTGCCGGATCGCCCGCTGCCCTGGCTGGCCGGGCTGAATCCGCATGCGCTTTGGCTGCTCGCGGTGCTGCTGATGCTGGTGCAGACCCTGGGGCATCTGGCCATGCGCAGGTTCGGCAGGTCGCGCGGGCTGGCCCTGGCGGGTCTGGCGGGAGGTTTCGTCTCCAGCACGGCGACCATCGCCGGCATGGCGCAGCGCGCCCGCGAACAGCCCGAGCTGCGCGCAGCCTGCCTTGGCGCCGCGCAGCTTTCCAATCTGGCCACGGTCATCGAGCTGGCCGTGATCGTCGGCGTCCTCGACGCCGGGCTGCTGCCCCTGTTCTGGCCGGCGCTGCTGGCTTATGGGGCGGGAGCCGCCGTCGCGGCGTTTTGGGCGCTGGGATGGAAAGTCCCCGAGGCCGGCGTCGGCGGGCAGGACGCATGGCTGTCGCAGCGCCCGTTCAATCCGCGCAGCGCCCTGCTGTTCGCGCTGTTGCTGTCCCTGCTCCTGCTGCTGGCCACGCAAGCCATCGCCGTGTTCGGAGCCCAGGGCGTGGTGCTCGCCCTGGGCCTGGCCGGCTTTGCCGACGCGCATGCGGCGTCGGCCTCCGCGGCCCAGCTCGCGGCGAGCGGACTGCTGTCCGACACGCTGGCCCTCACGGCCATGGCCGCCGCGGTCAGTTGCAACGCCGTCAGCAAGGTCTTCGCCGGATTTCTCGGCGGCGACGGCACATTCGGCTGGACCGTGGCGGTTTCGCAGGCCGGTCTGCTCGCCCTGCTCTGGCTGGGTGTGCTCGTGCATCTGCCGCTTTAAGAAATTGGCTCCTCGGCCATTCCATGGCTGGCAAGTTCACTTGCATCCACCCCGCGCGCAAGCGCTGGAAGTGCGTGGGCTGCGGCGGCACGTTCCTGCATCCTTTGGACTGGATCGGCGACGACCGCCGTGCGAGCAAGCGCTTTGTCGATCGCATCGCCACCCTCTCTCTGGAGCGCACGTTCTCGGACCTTGCGCGGGAGTATGGTGTTCATGAGAAAACCGTGCGCAACAAACATCTTCTACGGCCGCCATGCCGAGGCGATCAACATCCTTCGCTTCGAGTCGCCCGAGTACCCGGGCATCGACGGGATCAAGTTCGCGCGGTGCTGTCCCTTGGCCTCGCGCTTGGCGTCGCGCTTGAAAGCGGACAAGCGCTCAATCACCCGCATGCAAGTCCTGCATCAGGTCGTCCACGCTAGCGAACCGCCTGCCTCGACCCGATTCGAGCTCTGCCATGGCCTTGCGCGTGGTCGCGTTCGGAGCCTTGACCTCGAAAGGCAGGCGCCGCTCATCTGCGACGCACAGCAGCAGCAATCGAATCGCGTCCGCGATGGACAGACCCATTGCGCTCAGCGCATCGGCAGCACATGCCGGTTCATCGGCGAGGCGGGTGCCTGACGCCCGCAGGTTTGTCCGGCCTCTCCCACGCACGCATCCAAGCCATCCCACACCAGGGACATTTCAGCAGGCCCTATGGATGTTTGCCAAATCCGTGAGAGTCCGAACCCCTCCCCACCCCAACCCAACCCTCCCCATACATGGGGAGGGGGCCGCCTCCTCCTCCCCCACCTCGCGGGGGAGGCCGGGAGGGGGAGCTTTGTGCGCCGCCTTGAGTCTGCCGCCCATTCCGGAAATCTCAATCGGCACGGGCAGGGACGCATTCCCGCACTGCACTGTTCTCCGAAGAGCCAAGAGATTTCCAGGACGGTGGATCGATAGAATCGAGCGGCTGCAGCCTCATCCAGAAAGAACCCGCGCGGCCGGGCAAGGCGCCTGCGCCATCGCCATCCTGTCGCAACCCATCGATCCAGCCCATCGCCACGCGTGGGATAAGCACAGGCGTTCACGGACGCCCCTGACAACATGCCATTGCCCACCACCATCGACACCTCAGGGCTGCGCCTGGAATTCGCCCGTCACGGCGCCCAGGCGCTGGCCACGGCACGCACGACCTTGGCGGCCTTGCCCCACTGCCCGACCGACCTGGTGAGCAATATCGTGCTCAACGGCAGCGAGGGCCGGCCGGCCTGGCATCTGCTCTCGCGCCTGGGCGCCAAGGGTGGCGATGCCGCGGCACAAGCGGCGACCGACTTCCTGCATGCCGAACACGCGCGCATGGCCGACTGGGCCGAGCGCCTTGTGGGCGGTGGCGCAGGAAACGCGCCGCTGGACATCATCCACCTCGGCGCGGGCGGTTCCGAGACCCCCATGCTGGCGCTGTTCACCGCCCTGTCGGTGCAGCAGGCACCACGCTGCCGCGTCCATTGGGTGGCGAACCTGGACGGCGCGACGCTGGACGCGGCCCTGGACGCCGCCAATCCGGCCCGCACCTGGGTGCTGATCAACAGCAAGTCCTTCCGCACCCAGGAGGTGATGCGCAATGCCGCAGAAGTCATACGCTGGCTGGCGGGTCACCTGGGTCCCGAAGCCGCGCGCAGCCGCCTCGTCGCGCTGACCTCGAACGCAGACCTGGCCCAGGAGCGCTTCGGCATGCCCGCCGAGCAGGTGTTCCGCACCCTGCCCGAGATCGGCGGACGCTTCTCGGTGTGGAGCGCGCATGGACTGGTGCTGCTGCTGGCCTTCGGCCGCGCGACCGTGGAACGACTGCATGCCGGCGCCCGCGCGATGGACGAGCATTTCCTGACGACGCCGCTGGACCAGAGCGCGCCAGGGCTGCTCGCAGGGCTGTCGCACGCGTATCGCGTGCGCTTCGGCCTGCCCCTGCTGTCCATCGGACTGTACGGCGACGCCTTCTCCCACATGCCGCTGTACCTGCAGCAACTGCTCATGGAGTCGCTGGGCAAGTCCACCAGCGCCGACGGGCTGCTGCCGGTCCATGTCAGCGGGCCGGCGGTCATCAGCGGCGTGGGCACGCCGGTGCAGCACACCTACTTCCAGCTCCTGCACCAGGCCGCGGTGCCGGTGTTCCACGAAATCGTCGCCGTGGTGCGGCCCTGGCATGCGCGCCTGCCCGAGCATCTGGCCCTGCTGGCGAACGCCCTGGGCCAGGCCGACGCCCTGTGGCACGGCAAGGACGCATCGAGCTGGCAGACCGAGCTGATGGCCCAGGGCATGCCGCCCGAAGCTGCCGCGCGCGCCGCGCGCCACCGCGCCTGCCCGGGAGGCAGACCATCCACCTTCATCTGGATGGAGCAGCTTTCGGCCTATCACCTGGGCGCGCTGCTGGCGCTGTATGAACACCGCACCGTGGTGGAGGGCTGGCTGTACGGCATCAACCCCTTCGACCAGTGGGGCGTTGAACTCGGCAAGACCCTGGCGGCGCGCATCGAACATGCCCTGCTGGCGCAAGACGCCCAAGGACTGAGCGCGGAAACCGCGGCTTCGTTGCACTATCTACGAGAACAATACGCATGACTTCCAACAAGAACGACAGCCCGGCCGACGCGAGCCAGGCCGGACACGGCACACTCCTGGCCGAGCGGCGGCAGAAGCTCGCGGCGCTGCGCACCCAGGAACCCGCCTACCCGAACGACTTCAAGCCCGGCGCACAGGCCGCCGACCTGCATGCCGAATACGGCGCGATGGACGCCGAAACCCTGCAGGCCCAGGCCGTGCGGGTCAAGATTGCCGGGCGCCTGATGCTCAAGCGCGTGATGGGCAAGGCCAGCTTCGGCACCCTGCAGGACGGCAGCGGCCGCATGCAGATCTACGTCACCAACGACCACGCCGGGGAGGCCGGCCACGCGGCGTTCAAGCATTTCGACCTGGGCGACATCCTCGGCTGCGAGGGGCTGCTGTTCAAGACCCGCACCGGCGAACTCACCGTGCAGGCCGGCAGCGTGCGCCTGCTGGCGAAAAATCTGCAGCCCCTGCCGGACAAGTTCCACGGCCTGGAAGACGTGGAAACCCGCTACCGCCAGCGTTATGTGGACCTCGTGGTGACCCCCGAGTCGCGCCAGCGCTTCGTGCGGCGCGGCCAGATCGTCTCGGCGCTGCGCCACGAAATGGAAGAGGCCGGTTTCGTCGAGGTGGAAACGCCCATGCTGCACCCGATTCCGGGCGGCGCCAACGCCAAGCCCTTCGCCACCCACCACAACGCGCTGGACCAGCAGATGTTCCTGCGCATCGCGCCCGAGCTCTACCTCAAGCGCCTGCTGGTCGGCGGCTTCGAGCGCGTGTTCGAGATCAACCGCAACTTCCGCAACGAAGGCATCTCGGTGCGCCACAACCCCGAGTTCACCATGATGGAGTTCTATTGCGCCTACTGGAACCACCGCGACGTGATGGACTACACCGAAGCGCTCATCCGCCAGGCCGCCATTCGCGCCTGCGGCACCGCGCGCCTGCCCTACCAGGGCCGCGAGGTCGATCTCGAATCGCCCTTCGCCCGGCTGAGCGTGCGCGATTCGCTGGTGCAAGTCGCCGGGCTCAGCCTGGCCGGAGCCGCTGATCCCGCCGTGCTGCGCGAGCGCATCCAGGCCGCCGGCGAAAAGGCCCCGGCGCACTGGAGCCTGGCCGAGCTGCAATTCGGCCTGTTCGAGGCGGTGGTGGAAGCACAGCTCTGGCAGCCCACCTTCATCGTCGACTATCCGGTGGAAGTCTCGCCGCTGGCGCGCGCCAGCGATGCCGACCCCGGCATCGCCGAGCGCTTCGAGCTGTTCGCCACCGGGCGCGAGATCGCCAACGGCTTTTCCGAACTCAACGACCCCGAGGACCAGGCCGCGCGCTTCGCCGCCCAGGTGGCGAACAAGGACGCCGGCGACGAGGAAGCGATGTATTACGACGCCGACTACATCCGCGCGCTCGAAGTGGGCATGCCGCCCGCGGGCGGCTGCGGCATCGGCATCGACCGGCTGGTGATGCTGCTGACCGACGCCCCGAGCATTCGCGACGTCATCCTGTTCCCAGCCTTGCGCCGCCAGGCCGGCTGAACGCGAAGTTGCAGCCGCCGCCATGAAACGTTTGCGCCAGAGGCCCGCCGGCCAGCCCTTCATCTGCCAGGAGCGCGGCGAAGTTTCGCTGCATTTCGGCATGGCCACGGTGCAAAGCCGCATGCGTGTGGCCACACCCGACAAACTGGTGCTGGACTACACCCGCGGCATGATGGCCTTCCTGCTGCTGGCGCCCGAACCCAGGCATATCGTCATGCTGGGTCTGGGTGGCGGCTCGCTGGCGAAATACTGCCACGCCCATCTGCGCCACACCCGATTCACGGCGCTGGAAATCAGCCCCGAGGTCATCGCCATGCGCGACTTGTTCGCCATCCCGCCCGACGACGACCGGCTGCAGGTGCTGTGCATCGACGGCGCCGCCTGGCTGTATGACAACCCGGCTTGCTGCGACGTCCTCATGCTCGACGGCTTCGACGCCGACGGACTGCCGCCCGCGTTGTGCAGCCAAGCCTTCTTCGACGACTGTGCCGCCGCGCTGCAGCCCGGCGGTGTGCTGGTGTCGAACATCTGGGCCAAGGACAGCCTGCGTGCCGTTCTGGTGGAACGGCTGCGCCAGAGCTTCGGCGACCATGTCGCCACCATCCTGGCGGAGGACGGCGAAAACACCATTGCTCTGGCCAGCAAGCAGGCCGCCATGCCATGCGCAGCCGAGTTGCATGAGCGCGCCCGCCAACTCTCGGCCAAGCATGCGGTGGACCTGAGCAGTAGCGCCGCCAAATTGGCGCAGGCCCTGGCCACGGCACCCAAGGCGAGCGCGTTGCGCGAACCCGCCACGCTTTGACCGGGCGATCGTCTTTGCGCGACCGCGGCTTCAGCTCTGGCGCAGCAGGGCCACGATCTCATCCTTGAGCTTGAGCCGATCCAGCCGCAGCGTGTGAAGCTGCGCATCGCTGGCCGATTCCTTGCCGCGCTCGATGCGCACGATTTCCGCGCTCACCGCATCGAAGCGCGCACACAGCGCGTCGAAATGGCCATTGCGTTCCCGCAGGGCGACGATGGCTTTCGCCTCCTCGGGAAATTCGCGCAGCAAATCATGGTGATCCATCCACATGGCGGGCTCCAGGTTGTCCGTCTGCCGATCTTAGGGCCTGTCCACCCCGGCCCGACCGCAGCATTGCATGCTCGGCCTTGAACGCGGCCGAGTGCAAGCCGTGGCGCACATCAGCATACTTCTGCCAGCTTGTCGCGCTGTCACAAACCTTGGGTAAAGTCAGAGCATCGCCGAGCACCGGCGAGACCTGCCGTACACACGACCGAGCGAGGCCGAGCTGATGAGTCCACCCCTGCATGTGATTTTCTGGCGCCATGCCGAAGCCGAAGACATCGACGCTGACGCTGATGTCAAAGCCGCCAGCCAGGCTGATCTGCGCCGCGCCCTCACCCGCCAGGGCCGACGCGACGCCAGCCGTGTGGCCGCATGGATCAAGGCCCATGTACCCAAACCCTGGGTGGTGTGCGCCAGCCCCGCACTGCGCGCACGACAGACGGCGATGGCGCTGGTGGACTACCCGGTGGACGAACCGCGCCTGGCGCCCGACTGTGGTGTGGACGATCTGTTGGCCGTGATCGCCGATCACGACGACGCCCACAGCGCCCTGGTGCTGTGCGGCCACCAGCCCACCATGGGCAGCGCCGCGTTGCGCTGGCTCAGCGGTTGCGAACAAGCCTTCAGCCTGCGCAAGAGCGGGCTCGTCTGGGTGGCCGAGCGCCAGCGCGAAAGCGCCTCCGCCCGCATGCTGCGCGCCTGCATCAGCGCCGATCTGCTGGATTGAGGCGAGCGACCCTCGGCACTTCGCGCAGGGCGATGACCACGACCCAATGCGAAATCTGCAACCAAAAATTTCTGCGGCTTGAGCCGCCAGCCCTTCAGCGGCTATCGTCACTGCGATGAGGGTGGTGCTGCCCCATGCTGGCGCACGCAAGTTCGCCTCCTGCGGCACGTGAACCGCGCTCCGCCCCGCAGTGCGCACTTGGGCACCACGGCGCAGGCTTCGTGACGACGAAAGGTCAGCCATGGCTTCCCTCCCCATGCAGCGCGCAGGCGCCATGCCTGAATTGCGTGGCTTGGCGCCGAGCGCAGCCCGGCCGCTCCCAGAGCCCTGGACGTGGTGCGCGCCAGCGACTTGCCCTATGCCGATTTTCTCCGGCATTACCTGCGCGCCAACCGGCCCGTGGTCATCGACAACGCCGTGACGCCTGGCCCGCGTTGCAAAAATGGACGCCGCACTATTTCAAGCAGCACTTCGGCCAGCATCAGGTCCAGGTGTCGTACACCAAGCGCATGGCCTTCGCCAATTTTGCCGGCGCCGTGCCGGCCTCCAGCGAGCAGCACCCTGGCCCCTATTTGTACCGGCTGTTCTTCCACGAGCACTTGCCCGAGTTGCTGCCCGACCTCATCCCGCAGAACGTCTACGGCTTTCCGCTGCGCCATGTCAGCCCCTTGATGCCTGAGCGCTGGAGGCGCTCCGACGGTTTTCTCAAACTGCTGATGGGCGGGCCCGGCAGCAAGTTTCCGGTGACGCACTACGACCTGGAACACGCCCATGCGCAGATCACCGGGCAGATGATTTTCATCCCCATGGGCTGGTGGCGCGCGGCGCGGCCGCTTTCCGTCTCCATTTCGGTTTGCACCGCCATCATGGACCGCTCGAATTGGCCCGGTTTCGTGCGCGACGTCTGCGCCACCCCGGAAGGTCGACCATTCAAGCGCCTGCTCAAACGCGGCCATCTGATCTGGACTGGAGAGCGCCGGCGCCGTGATGCGCGCGATGGGGAGCCTGCAAACGACAGCTCCAGGCCTGGCCCGCGCCCTTGTCTTTCCGGCCAAGCTCGCACCCATCTCCGCCGAAGTCAGCCCCGAGCCTTCGGCACGGCCGTTGAACATCCGCATTCCCACGGCCTGAGGCCGCAAGAGGCTGCATCCCGGCCTCTCGCACGACGCTGTGCGCCGGCTCCGACAGGCTGGGGCAGCCTGGTGAGCGACGCGTCTGAAACGTGTCATCACAATGTCATGTGACCATCATCGAACCGTCACATCCTGTTCGTATCGTATCGATAGGAACAGGAGCCATCGATGCACAAACACCAAGAAATCGGGCCGAGCGCACTGGCCTTTCACGAACCCGCATTGGCCCATGGGAGAAGCCAGGGCCATGCCGCGCGCAGAACTGCTGCGGGCGCCGAGCACGCTGCCGGCTGCGCAGGCCTGACCATGGCCTGGGCGCGCCAGCCGCACGAGGTGCGCGAAGCCCAGCGGCTGCGCTGGAAAGTGTTCGCTGAAGAACTTGGGGCGCGCATCGCCACGCCTTCGCCAGGTTTCGACATCGACATCTTCGACCCTTATTGCGACCACCTGCTGGTGCGCAGCGCCGAGGGCTTGCTGGTGGGCACTTACCGCGTGCTGCCGCCGCACCAGGCCCAACGCGTGGGCGGACTGTATTCAGAGACCGAGTTCGACATCACCCGTCTGGTCCACCTGCGCCCGCGCCTGCTGGAACTGGGACGCTCCTGCGTGCACCAGGGCTACCGCAGCGGCGCCGTCATCATGGCGTTGTGGGCCGGGCTGGCGCATTACATGCAAAGCAACGGGCTGGACGCGATGATCGGCTGTGCCAGTGTGTCCATGCGCGACGGCGGGCATTACGCCGCCAGCCTCTGGGCGCGGCTGCGCAAGACCCATCTGGCAGCGGTGGAGGATCACATGCAACCGCGCCTGCCGCTGCCGGTGGGTAGCCTGCGGCAGGATTTGCCGGCCGAAGCCCCGCCGCTGCTCAAAGGCTATTTGCGGGTGGGAGCAAGGATCTGCGGCGCGCCCGCCTGGGACCCGGACTTCAACACCGCCGACTTCCCTTTGCTGATGCGCCTGGCCGATGTGAACCCACGCTATGCGCGCCATTTCCTGAGTGCCGCAGAAGCCTGAGCGGGCGTGGCCGCCGCGCGCTGGCATCAAGCCGTCGCAACGGTGTCGAGTTGCAGCTCGACGCCGGCGCGCTGCCATTCCGCAACTTCCTGCTCCAGGCTGTACTGCGTCAACGGCGAGGCTTTCAACCAACGTGCGCTGGCCTCGATGCGCGCGCCCAGCACACCGCTCTTGCCCGCGCCCGGCAGCAGCCGCAGACCACCGGGTTCGACATCGTGGCGATTGCGCGCCATGAGCACGGCCAGACGCAGCGCCAGCACGGCGCGCAGGTCCAGGTTGATGGTGTCCAGGCCGCCGAGCTTCTTCAGCTTGCCGCCGTGGCTCAGCACCATGTCGGCCATGGTCGCCTGCTCGCTGCGGGAAAAACCGGGCATGTCGGCATTGGCCACGATATAGGCCGAATGCTTGTGATACGCGCTGTGGGAAATGGACAGCCCCACCTCGTGCAATGCGGCCGCCCAGCGCAGCGTTTGCTGCTGGGTCGAGGTCGCTTCCGGGTTGATCTGCAGGAACAGCGCCAGCGCCTGCTCCTCCACACGCCCGGCCTGTTTCACGTCCACGGCGTATCGCTGCATGAACTGCTGCACGGTGAGTTCGCGCATGTCCTGCTGCTGCTCGCGGCCCAGCAGGTCGTACAGCACCCCCAGGCGCAAGCCGGCGTCCGTGGCTTCCATGTCCTTGATGCCGAGTTCCTCGAACACCCCGAGCATGATGGCCAGGCCGCCCGGCGCCACGGCAATGCGGTCGGACTTGAGACCGACCATCTTCAGGGTTTCAAGGTTGCCGGCACGCACATAGATTTTGCGCAACTCGCGCAGGCCGGCGCGGGTGATGCCGAGCGACTGTCCATGCGGATTGAGCTGGTTGCCGACCAGGATGTCGGCCAGCGCCCGCGCCGTGCCGCTGGAGCCAACGGCGTTGGTCCAGCCGGTTTTGCGGAAGGCGCTCGCGATGATTTGCACCTCGCGCCGGGCGGCCAGTTCGGCGGCCTTCATGCGCTGCTCATCCACCAGTCCGCCGGGGAAGAAATCGCGGCTCATGGAGACGCAGCCGATGTAGAGCGACTCCATCAACCGGGGCTCATGGCCCTGGCCGATGATGAATTCCGTGGAGCCGCCGCCAATGTCCACCACCAGCCGGTTGCCCGCCGCGGGCGCCACCGAATGCGCCGCGCCGATATAGACCAGCCGCGCCTCCTCGCGCCCGGCGATGACCTCGATGGGAAATCCCAGGGCCGCTTGCGCGCGCTCCAGAAACACATGGGCGTTCTTCGCCACCCGCACCGCGTTGGTGGCCACGGCGCGCACCCGCTCCGGCTGGAACTGGCGCAGGCGCTCGCCGAAGCGGCTGAGCGTGACCAGGGCGCGCTGTTGCGACTCTTCGGTGAGGTTCTTGTTCGCATCCAGCCCCGCGCCCAGGCGCACCGGTTCGCGCAACGAATCCAGCGGATAGATCTGTGCGCCGTGGCTGTTCTCGCTGGCCTTGCCCACCAGCATGCGAAAACTGTTGGAGCCGAGATCGACCGCTGCCAAGTGTTGAATGTTCAGGGACATGGGGGCGATTGCAATACTGGA
Source organism: Thiomonas sp. (assembly GCF_054608695.1). NCBI lineage: Bacteria > Pseudomonadati > Pseudomonadota > Betaproteobacteria > Burkholderiales > Thiomonas > Thiomonas sp. The sequence continues at coordinate 1,645 of NZ_JBTRXV010000033.1, read as the reverse complement.
AAATGACAGGCATTTGAAGCTGTCATGCTGATTTCATCAAAGAATGACATCCTAAGCGCTAGTCTTCTTGTTTTCGTCCTGTCCTGTCCGGCCCGGCAAACCCGCGCCTCGTCTTGCTCCGCACATGCCCGACCACCCCGATCCACGACTGCTCAACCGCGAACTCGGCATTCTCGCCTTCAACCGCAGGGTGCTGGCGCAGGCTCAGGATGCAGCCATTCCGCCGCTGGAACGCCTGCGCTATCTGTGCATCGTCTCGTCGAACATGGACGAATTCTTCGAGACCCGCGTGGCGCAACTGCAAGATCTGCTGGAGCACGACGCCAACAGCATGACGCCCGACGGGCTGCGCGTGATCGATGCGCTGCAACTCGTCGCGGAGGAGGCGCACGCCCTGGTCGCCGAGAAGTACCGTGTGCTGCAACAAGGCATCTATCCCCTGCTGCAATCGGTGGGCATACGCTTCGTCACCAGCGGCGAATGGACGCCGGCGCAACAGCATTGGGCGCGCAGCTATTTCGAGCGCGAGGTGATGCCCGTGCTCACCCCCATCGGCCTCGACCCGGCGCACCCCTTCCCCAAGGTGCTGAACAAAAGCCTGAACTTCGCCCTGCTGCTGGACGGCACCGATGCCTTCGGCCGCAATGTCGACCTCGGCATCATCCAGGCGCCGCGCGCCCTGCCCCGGGTGCTGGCGATGCCGCAGGAGGTGGGCCAGCACCGCTACAGCTTCGTGCTGCTGTCGTCGCTGATGCAGGCTTTCGCCGGTGATCTGTTCAGAGGCTTGAGCGTGCTTGGCGTGCACCAGTTCCGCGTCACGCGCAACAGCGAACTGTTCGTCGACGATGACGAAATCACCAATCTGCGCACCGCCCTGCAGGGCGAACTCCGGGCCCGCCATTACGGCGACGCCGTGCGCCTGGAGGTTGCCGCCGGCTGCCCGCAGCCCCTGGTGGAGCGGCTGATGCGCGAGAACGGGCTGAAGCCTGAGGACTGCTATCCGGTGGACGGGCCGGTGAATTTGATGCGCCTGCAAACCGTCATCGACATGGTGGCCGAGCCGACGCTGAAATACATCCCGCACACACCGGCCCCCATCCCGCATTGGCCGGGGGCCGGTGCCGAGGTCTTCGATCGCATTCGCGCCGCCGACGTGCTGCTGCACCATCCCTACGACGAGTTCGCCCCGGTGGTGGACCTGGTGCGCGCCGCCGCGCGCGACCCCGACGTGCTGGCCATCAAGCAGACCATTTACCGCGCCGGCCACAACTCGGCGCTGATGGAGGCCCTGATCGAAGGCGCCCGCAACGGCAAGGAAGTGACCGTGGTGCTGGAGCTGATGGCGCGGCTCGACGAGGAAACCAACATCAACTGGGCCGCGCGCCTGGAGGCCGAAGGCGCGCATGTGGTGTACGGCGTGGTGGGCTTCAAATGCCATGCCAAGATGCTGATGGTGGTGCGGCGCGAGAAGCGCGGCCGGCGCTCGCCGCAGTTGTGCCGCTACGTGCATGTGAGCACTGGCAATTACCACATTCGCACCGCCAGCCTCTACACCGATTTCGGCCTGATGACGGCCGACGAGGCCATTTGCGCCGACGTCAACCAGGTGTTCCTGGAAATCACCGGCTCATCGCAGTTCGAACCG